>JAJYJR010000787.1 GCA_021789355.1 Chloroflexota bacterium
CCGACGCCGCACAGACCGACGCGCAATGGACACGCCGCCAGGGCCCGACACCGCGATGGTCGGGCCTGGACTGTCGACGGGGAGTGGCCGCTGTTCCGGCACCCGCGATCCCATCGGCCCCTGACCCGAAGGCGCAGTCGGGCGCAGGACCTTTGGGGGGGTGGTCGGCAAGGCCGAGGCGCGCGACGGTGCACCCGTGATTATCGACGACGTGCTGGGGGGCGCCACGTACCGCAAGGCGATGAAGAAAGCCAGGAAGAAGCGGAAGGCCCGCAAGCTGCTCGAGCGGGCCTGGGCGTCGCTGGAGGTCGACCGCTTGACCATGCCCCGGATCGAGCCCGCTGCCCGTCCCCTCGCCCTCGCCGAGCCAGGCGCCGGGGAGCCCGCGCACGTGGTCGGGGCTGCGACCCCAGGTGACGAGGGCGCTTTCCCCTGGATTCTCGGGCCCGACCGGCAGGCGGTTCGGCTCGAGCAGGATCTGGAGACGCGCAAGGCGTACGACGATGCCGGCCCGGGAACATCGAGGAACGTCGCTGACATCCCGGACGCCGATGACGAGCCGGTCGATCTCACCTCCGATGTCCCCGATCCGGCCACGCCACCGGGGGGCTCCGCACCGCTCGCCGTCCGGAGCCTCAACAACGGCACTCCCCAGACCTGGACCAACCGGGACCTGGCTCTGGCGAGGAAGACGCTGCTCACCGCTGGAGCCGAGGCGGGGTCGTGGGTCGGCGCCATCGCCGGGACCTCGAACGATCCCGCGGACATCACGTTCAACTTCTACCTGGGCGACGGGTCGGCGGACTACCTGGTGGGCGCGGTGACCGTCCCCGCCGGTGCCGGGGCCGGGATGATCCCCGCCGTCAACCTGCTCGCCGACGCGACCCAACTCCCGTGGGTCTCGACCGAGGGCAGCTTCACGGTCCCCGCCGGCTGGCTGGTCAGGTTCGAGAACGTGACCGCGCCCGCCGCCGGCACCGTCACCCTCGTGCCGTTCGGAGGCGACTTCTAGGTGCCCGGCCTCGTCGGGCTGGGTCCTCGGGGACTGCCCGGCGCCGCCCGATCGGTGTCCAGGCTGGGCCAGTTCGACGACCGGTTCGTCGGCGCGGCGCTGGCGACCAAGTGGCACGCGAATGGCATCCCAGCCGTGTCGGTCGCGGGGCGCGTGCTCACCCTGACGGCCAACGCGAGAGGCGACGGGATCTACCAGCGGCCGGCGCGGATGCCCGCGGGGGCCCGGGGTGCGCACTACGTCGCCCACTTCGCGAACAACGACATGCCCGGCGCGATGTTCGGCCTGGTGGTCCTCGACGGCGACGGGAACGGGGCGGGCTACTCGCCGTACGGCGACGGCAATACCTACGTCTGGCACGTCAGTCACTGGGGATACGCCGGCACTGGCCAGAACAACGGGAGCCGGCCTCCGCTGCAGGACTACTGGCTCGACCTGCACGCCAGCGGCACCGGCGGGTACGCGGGCCGGTGGGGGACCGGCGCGTGGCCGCACGTCAGGTGGGAGCCCTGCACCAGGTGGGACGTGCCGGGCACGCCGGCCCCGGTCCTGTTCGGGGTCGCGGCCATCTACGGCGGCGCGACGTTCCCGCTGACATGCCAGCTGACCGAGTTCCGCGTGGTGTCTGGCTAGGCTCCACACCGCCCACCGTCCACCGCCGGCTGCCTCGTCCCGGTACGCTTGCGGGCATCCGCATGGCGCCGGGCGACCGGCGAAGGGGAGGGTCGGAATGCGCGTCGGTGTGATCGCCCCGCAGGGCTGGACGGGTGAGTACGACGGCTGGCCGGCGGATCGCGCGTGGGCCCGGACCGTGGCTGTCGTGCGGCAGGCCGAGGCGCTGGGGTTCGAGTCGGTCTGGCTGTACGACCACGTCCACACCGTCCCCGTGCCCACCGACGAGATCACGTTCGAGTCGTTCAGCGCGCTCTCGGCGCTGGCGGCCCTGACGGCGCGCGTGCGGCTGGGCCACGTCGTGATCTGCGCCGGGTTCCGCAACGCCGCCCTGACGGCGAAGATGATCAGCACCATGGACGTCGTCTCCGGCGGCCGGATGGAGCTCGGGATCGGCGCCGGCTGGAAGGAGGACGAGTGGCGCGCATACGGGTACGGCTTTCCCGAGACTCCCGAGCGCCTCGCGAACCTCCGCGACCAGCTCGAGGTGATCACGCGGATGCTGGCGCCCGGACGATCGGTGCACGCGACCTACGACGGGCGGTACGCGCGGGTAGAGGACGCGATCAACGTCCCCAAGCCGATCCAACAGCCGCGGGTCCCGATCATGGTCGGGGGGAACGGCCCGAACGTGACGTGGCGGCTCGCCGCGCGCTTCGCTGACGAGCTGAACGTCGACGGCATGCGGCAGAACGAGCTGCGCGAAGCGCTGCCGGTGATCCGCGGTCGGTGCGAGGAGATCGGGCGCGACCCCGCGACGCTTCGCGTCTCGGCGCACGTCTTCTGGAGCGCGACGCGCCACGAGGGGCAGCGGCGGATCGACCTGCTCGGCGGTTACCGTGAGCTGGGCATCAGCCGGCTCATCACCATGATCCGTGGGGCCACCACGAACGACGAGGCGCTTGCGTCGTTCGTGGCCGACTGCCGGGCGGCGGGCGTGGAGCTGGCGTGAATGTGGGGCGGGCGTGTCCATCGACCGCGCGCGGTGGGCAGGCTCCTGCGTCATCGCGGTACCTGGACGGATTCCCGCCAGCTGACGACTATGCACGGCGGAGTGGTGGTCGCGGCCAGCCTCCCGGACGATGTCGCGGAAGAAGGCCGGCGGATCCACGAGAATCGTGAGGGCGGCCGCCATGTGCGACGAGAAACGCACGGGGAGGCAGGGCGGGCCGGTAACAGCCGGCATGCTCGTCACCTCACGGGAATCATGCAGGAAGCCCGAGCCGCGGGTGAATCCGGTCCCGGCGGCCTGCGGCCTGGCGGATGACGATCGGGTCTACCGCACGACGATGTTGACCAGCCGGCCCGGGACGTGGATCACGCGATCCGGCGCGCGCCCATCCAGGATCGCCCGGATCTTCTCCCGCTCGAGCACGACCGACTCGATTTCGGCCGGGGACAGGCTGGCCGCCACCTGCACGCGGTCGCGCAGCTTCCCGTTTACCTGCACGGGCAGCTCGATGGTGTCCTCGGCGACCAGCGCCTCGTCCCAGGCCGGCCACGGCTCCGCG
>JAJYJR010000788.1 GCA_021789355.1 Chloroflexota bacterium
ATCAGCGCGTGCCCGCGCTGGAGCAGTCCGTAGGCGGTCTCGCGCTCCAGGAGTTCGGCGACCGCACGCTCCTCGCCGGTCATGGGCTCACCCGCCCCACTGTCTTCCTCACTGGTGCCGGAGGGCCCATCGCCGGCTCCTCCGGCGGGAGTGGGGTTCTGTTCGCCGGAGCGATCGTCGTCCGATCGATCGTCGTCCGATCGGCCGTCGGGCCCGGGAGTCCACTCGCTCATACCGGAATACTCCCACGCATCCGGCGATGCGTCCGGCGCGCCGACCCGGCCGGAGCTGGGATACTACTCGTCGTCCCACCACCCCTGGCTGGTCCCCGAGCCCTTCACGCTCGAGCCGACGGCGCCGTTACTCCCCCAGCCAGCCGGAGAGGTCGACCGGCTTCAGGCGCGGGCTGGGCGTGATCCCCGGGATCCGCCCCCGCTTGGCGATCGGCCTCCCGTCGATCTCCTTGAGGTCGCCGGTGAAGTCGATGGGGCTTGCCCCGCTGATGTAGCTCCCGACCGCGAAGGAGTCCACCGGGGCGCCCCGCTCCTTGAAGTTGGCGATCCGGTCGGGGTTGAGGCCGCCGCTGATGATGATCTTGACGTGGCGGTACCCGGCCTGGTCGAGCCTCGCCCGAACTTCCGTCACCAGGTCGGCCGTCACGCGGCCGCGCTCGGACGGGGTGTCCAGCCGGATCCCGTAGAGCCGGTCGCCCAGCGCGTCGGCAACCCGCAGCGCCTCCTCGGCCTCGTCCTTGAACGTGTCCACCAGGACGATCCGGGGGACGTCGGGCGGCAGGTCGCGGTCGAACGCCTCGGCGGCGCGGACGGTGTCGCCGAACATCAGCACCAGGGCGTGGGGCATGGTGCCGGTCGGACGGAGTCCGGAGAGCCGCGCACCCGCCGGCGTCGATGCGCCGACGCACCCCCCCACGATCGCCGCGTAGTCGAGCGTGTCGGAGATGTCGGGGTGGACATGCCGGGCCCCGAAGCTGATGACCGGCTGGGGAGCTGCCGCGTCCGCGCAGCGTCGCGCCGCCGTCGCCCACCCCGTGGACTGCGCCATCATCCCCAGCATCGCGGTCTCGTAGAGACCGAACATGCGGTACCGGGCCCGGATCCGCAGCACGATCTCGCGATCGGTGAACAGGTCGCCGTCGGAGAGCGCCTCGAGGGTGACCTCGCCCGGCTGCGCGTCCCGCAGCGCGTGGGCGAGTAGCGTCTTCGCCTCGTCGATCCCGCACAGCACGCCAGACTGGCGGGAGAAGACCTCCATGACCACGACCGGGTTGATGCCTTCGCGCTCCAGCACCTCCTGCGCGCGATAGAAGTAGACATCCGCCGAATCGCCGTCGAGGATCCTGCTCGAGGGCCGCCGTCGCACGGGGTGGGGCTGGTCCATGACCGGCTACCCGAGTGCCGGCGACATGGCGATCTCGGCGCTCGTCGCGAGCCGCGCGCCGAGGACACCGCGCATGTGCGTGAGTGCGAACTCGTGCGCCGCGGGATCGAACGACGCGACGCAGTCGGTCACGATCGTGGTGTCGTAGTCCCGGTTCCGCAGGTCCGCGGTCGTGTGGAGCACGCAGATGTCGGTCATCACCCCCACCACGGCCACCTCGGTCACGTCACGGTCGCTCAGCACGACGTCGAGCGGCGTGTCGTAGAACCCGCTGTACCTGCGCTTGGGCACCACGATCGCCGCGGCGGCGAGGTCCGCAAGCTCCGGGATCACCTCGACCTCGTCCGTGCCGCGAACGCAGTGCGGCGGGAACATGCTGAACTCGCGGTCGTCCGGGTCGTGGGTGTCGGCGAGGAACACCAGGAGCGAGCCGAGCGCGCGCTCGTGCTCGAGGAAGGCGCGGGCCGCCGGGATGATCGCGCGGCACTCCTCGCCACCGTAGAGGTTGTGTCCGGGCTCGAGGAACCCGCGGAGCATGTCCACGACGATGACGGCCTTCACCTGCCCCCTGCCTTCTCCCTGTCCGGCGCCCCCCGCTCCGCGACGCGGTCGCCGGGGCCGAGTGTAGCAGGGGCACCCGTCAGCTCGGCCAGCTCGCCCGCGTACCGGTCCAGCAGAGCGCCTCCGCGCGACGTGCGCCCGGGTTCCGGCGCGAGCCGGGCTCCACCGGGCCGGATCCACCGGGCGGACGCGTCGAGCAGGTGGTCACACACGGCCAGGATCCGTGCGATCGCCAGGCCGAGCGTCCGGGCATCGGCGGCCTCCGGGGTGGTCTCGACCGACAGCACGACTCGAAGCTCTGGGTCCAGCCCGAACTTGACGAACGGCAGCTCGTCGTTCCACTGGAGCAGCTGCTGGTACGTCCTGCGATGGCCGTCGTGCACGGGTGGCGCGAACGGGAGCCACACCACCAGGCCCACGCCGGGCTGCCAGATGATCGTGAGGCGGAGATCGAACCGGCGCCTCCCGTCGAGCAGGAGGTCCCAGGCCGTGGTCCCGTCGCGCTCGACGCGGTTGGCCGGCGCAAGCCCGAGCTGTTCGAGCCACGCGTCCACCGGTGCGGCCGAGCCGGACAGTGCCGACGCTCCCGGGCGGAGTGGGAACCGGAGGGGGACGGACCGGGCGGTCAGTCGAGCGCGCCGGGGAGCATCGCGGGCAGGCCGAGATCGCCCCCGTTGCCGTGCGCGCCGCGCCCGCTGGGGTTCCCCGTGCCGGTAGGCCCGGGTGTCGTGGCCGCGGCGGCGTGGTCGACGCTCTCTCGCCGGCGCTCGACCGTCTGTCCGCTGGGCACCGCGCGGGCACGGTAGTCGCTCGCGCGCACGCCCTCCGCGATCTTGACGTTGCGCCCGAGCCGCACTCCCCGCGGGATGACGGCCCGCTTGCCGATCACCGTGATGCCGGTATTGAGGCGGGTGGGCTCCTGGCGGTTCGCGATCGTCAGGTCCTGCCCCTCGCCCACCACCGAGTTCGGCCCCACCGACACGTGCTTGTCGAGGATCGCGCGATCGACCACGGCGCCGGCCCGGATCACGGAGTCGAACATCACGATGCTGTCCCGCACCACGGCGCCGATGTCCACCCGCACGCCCGGGGACAGCACGGAGTGTTCCACGGTGCCATAGATCACGCACCCGTGGCTGACCATGCTCCGATGGACGCTCGCGGTGGGCCCGATCTTGGCCGGCGATCGCTCCTCCGACCGGGTGTGGATGAGCCAGCCGGTGTCGTACAGG
>JAJYJR010000789.1 GCA_021789355.1 Chloroflexota bacterium
GGTTCCTGTTCCTACTCGGCTGGACCGTCGTGCTGCTGCTGTATCGGGCGGCGGTCGCGCAGATTGCCCACCGTAGCCTGCGCCTCGTGCTTGACGTGGTGTTCGCGGGGATCTGCTACCTCGCGGTGTTCGAGGGTGGCGTGTATCTCCTGCCCGCCGTCGTCGCGTTCGCCGCGGGCGATGTCGCCGGAGTCTCGATCAGGTTGCCGTCGCTCCCCGACGATCGTGGGGGTCACGCGCTCGGCGCCGCGCTCGCGTCGACGGTCCTCGGCTGGGTGGCGCTCGCGCTCTTCCTGAGCGGCCCGCTCTATGGCTCGGCCTCGACGACCGTCTATCCGAACGGGACCGTCGTGAACAGCGGACCGACCCAGGTGAGCCTGCTGCAGGTTGGGCTGACGCTTCAGACGGGGGCCGTCCTCGCCACCATCGCGGTGCTCTTCGGCCTCGTCAGCGTTCTGACGGTCGTGCACGAGCGGACCGGCCGTAACGGCACCTGGCGACTGCTCGTGGCGGTCACGGCCGTGCTGCTTGTGCTGATGGCCCTCGGTGCAATGACGGTCGGGCTGTGGCTCGTCCCGGGTGCCGTAGTGGCGCTGGTGGTGATCCGGCTGGGCCGGCCAGGGCAGGGACCCGCCCGCCGCACCTAGCACCGTCGCGCTGTCCGCCGTGACCTGAGCGAACCATGGCAGGGGTAGATCGCCAGGCGAGAATGATCGGTGTCACCGATGCGGAGGCACGGAGCATGCGACTGCGGGCAGTAGGCGGGTTGGTGGCCGGGGTGATCGCCGTGCTCACGATCACGGCAGTCACCGCCGCTTCGTCTCCGCTCGGCATGCTCTTTCCGACATTCCGCGAGATCCTGGCTTTGATGATCCCGGTCGGCGGTGGGGGCCGGGTTGTCCAGATTGGGCTGGTCGTCCTCGCCGTGGCGCTCGGGGCTGCGCTCAGCCCCATGACAGAGAGATCCTTCGTCACGTCGGCGATCCTCGCCGACGCCGCGATCGGCATCGTCGCGGCCGTGTGGGTCTTCCTCCTCGCGCGCGGCGTCACGCCGCTGCCATCGGGTCCGGCTGGCGATGACGCCATTGCGCTTGAGAAGGCGGCCATCTTCGCGGCCGGCTACCTGACGATCGCCATCGGGTCGGTGCTGCCCCTGTCGCTCGTGTGGGCGTGGAGCGTTGGCGCGGCCGCAGGACGCGCTCGCAGTGTCGGGCGCGTCTGAGCGTCCTGCGTCACCAGGAACTTGCCAGCACCCAGTCCGGCAGGAGGTGCTGATCGGCTCCGGCAGGAGGTGGACCTAGTGGTGATTTCAGCCCACGCACGAATCCCCGTCGTTCACGCACGCTCAGCCACCAACCTGTAGATCCACCTCCTGCCGGAGCCGGTGGCGATGGAAGTGACATCCGCTGGTGGCAGTGAGAAGGCGGAGTCCGGCAGAGGGAGAGCCCAGGTTCGCCGGACTTGGGGGGAACGCAGGGAGGGCAGGCTGTTGACCAGCGGCGGTCGCGCGACATGAGGCTGCGCGCGTCGGGAACCGCGGTGGCGTGGGCAGCGTCGAGGATGGCGATGAAGCGTTTCGCTCTCGCGTGTCTGGCCGTGGTGCTCGTCGCGGCGTGCGGGAGCTCGGCCTCGCTGGGTCCGTCCGCCTCACACCGAGCGCCGAACGTGTCCTCGACCTCGTCATCGCCGGGTGTGACCGAGCGCTATCCCGATGGCCTGCCCCGGACCCTCGACGGGCAGCCCGTGCTGCGCGGCGCAGCGGCGCTCGCCCATGCCCGCGCCACACCGGACGCGATGCCGTTCCTCCTCGGCGGCTGGGTGACCGTCGTGCCCGGGCTGCCCCTCGCCTGCCCGGCAGTGCTGCCATCTACGGGTTCGGAGTGGCTCGCCCCGTGCGGGCAACCTTCCTTCAGCGACGTCGCCGGAGACGCCGCGGGCGACCTCGTCGCGGCGGGCGAGCTCACCTTCCACTTCCTCGACACGAGCGGGCTCCCGAGCGGCCCGGCGATCCTGCGCGTGCATGTCCATGACCCGCGGGCCAGCCAGTGCGGCGGCCAGGACACGGTGTGCGGGCGGGCGATGGTCGCCGAGGCCGTGCTCTGGACGGGTGACGGCGCGACCGCACCCCATCCCCTCGACCTCGCGCGCGCGACCTCCGGGCTGCGCACCGTGGTGCCGGGCCTCGCGCTGCGGGCGATCGGGCATGACATCCCGTTCTCCGACTGCGGCGGCGTGCTGCCGGCCGCGCGGGACTACGCGGTGGCCGTCATCCCTGCCGACGTGCCCAGCGTGTCCCTCGTCGAGATCGCCCCGTCGGCGGACGCGCTCAGTCGTGCCCTGCCGATCGGCGATGGGACTGTGGCGGCGCTGGCCGCGCCGCCGGTGGCGACGAGTGGCGGGCAGGGCGGCTTTCAGTGCCGCTGGCTGCGCGTGGCGAACGTGGCGCTCCTCGTGCGCACGAGCGACCCGCCGAGGAGCACTGACGCGGGTTTCATGGACCGGGTAGTGGCGGTGCTCACCACCACAGGTGCCACTCCCTGACACGGCCTCACCGCCACGCTCAGCGAAGCTAAGCACGGCGGAGCGTCGCGCCTTGGGACCGGGGTGATGCCTCACCTCCGGGCCCGGCGGACCGCGGCGACCCTCCGCTTCGCCTGACTTCGGGGCTCCAAGGGTCAGGGTGCCGTCGGCAACCCTTGCAGCGACAGGCCGACGAGCGTCCCGCTGCCCTCGATCGGTGAGCCGCCGTCGGCCGTCAGCCATCCACCGCCGAGCGATGGAGGCGAGCTCACGGTGAGCTGCGGGAGCCCGGCGAGCTGGCGCAGGCCTGTGGCTGGGGACCAGATCACGGGCTGGTAGGGCATGAAGCTGTCGGTCTGGTAGCCGGTCGGGTAGCAGCCCATGCCGACCCAGCCCACCGTCGCGCCGCCGAGCCAGCAGGTCAGCCGCGAGGGCACGACCTGCTGCGGCGACGCGCCGATCTGCTCGATCCACACGCCCTGCCCCGACTGGTTGTGGAGCTGCCAGGCGAGGAGGTCGCCGTCAAGCGCGATGAAAGGCGGGGCGACGTAGCCCGGGTCCTGCGTGCCCTTGACGACGACCGTCGGGGTGGGATGCGCCGCGGTCAAGAGCCCGACGCTCCAGCGCGGGTTCGCCACGGTGCTCGCGTCCTGCGACTCGGTGAAGGCGA
>JAJYJR010000790.1 GCA_021789355.1 Chloroflexota bacterium
GCGTGTCGCTGCGGAGGGCGAGCGACTGGAGGCCGACGTCCTTCGCCTGCGTGCGGTGGTCGAGCAGCCCGACCCGTCGATGCCACCGCGACCAGACCCCGAGGTGTTACGGCAGGCTGAGGAGGATGCCGAGGTTGCTCGCCGTGCTGCGGCCGACCTACGGCTGGCGCGGGTCGGGCTAGAGCAGGCCGCGCGAGAGGAGGAACGAGTCCGCTCGCTGGCGTATGACCGCTCGGCGATACCCTGTCACGGCGAGGGGGTCTATGCGGCCTGTCCACTGTTGGCGACGATCCCCACGGCGGAGCGGGTGCAGGCGGTCGTCGCGGCGGCTCGGGATGCCGAGTGGGGCGTCCTCGCGCTGGAGGTGCTGGCCTCCCCTGAGGAGGAGCGGCGCGAGGAGGCCGAGCGGCTGCGCGAGCAGTGGCACGCGTGGGAGCGAGACGCGGCAACAGCCGAGGCATCGCGACTGGCGCTGGCGACGCGCAGGGAGGACGCGGCGCGCGACGCTGCCTCGGCGGAGGAGCGGCTGACGAGCCTCGCTGCGGTGGAGGCCGCGTCACAGGCCGAGCTAGCAGCGCTGTCTGGTCCGGAGGCCGACCGGTTGGCGGCACGCGAGGCGATGATCACGGCGCTGCGCGAGGATGCCGAACAGGCCGCGGCGGCGGCAAGACGGCTGGGGGAGCAGGCGGCGGTGTCCGCTCGCGACGCGGATCGCGCCGAGCAGGCCGCGCGGGAGGCAGCGGAGGCACAGGCAGAGGTTGAGCGCGAGTCGGGGCTCGCGCAGTCCTACGCCGCACTGGCCGAGGCGTGGCACCCCTACGGCATCCCCCGCCTGATCGTGGAGGAGGCCATTCCCCGCATCGAGGCGCACGCCAACGAGGCGCTGGGGCGCCTGCCCGGCGGGTTCGTGCTGCGCCTGTCGACGAGCCGGGAGAAGCGCGCGGGCGGGACCACCGACACGCTCGACGTGGTGGTGGAGATCGGGAGCCGAGAGCGCGACTACGGGCTGCTGTCGGGCGGGGAGCGGTTCCGCGTCGACCTCGCCCTGCGGCTGGGCATCGCCGGGCTGCTGGCCGAGCGCACCGGCCGGAAGGTCCAGACGGCTATCTTTGATGAGCCTCTAGCACCCGGCGACGAGCAGGAGCGGGAGGCGGTGCTGGAGGCCATCTCTACGCTCGCGGAGGAGTACGGTCTGATCATGGTCATGTCGCATGACACCGACTTTGCCGATGCGCTCCCGTGGACTCTGCGGGTCACCAAGGAAGGCGATGCCAGCAGGGCCGTGCTATCGCGTCAGTGAACGGAGAGACTAGAATGAACGGAGCCGGAGTGAGCGGCGTTACCATATCGGCGACCCCGACTGCGCTCACTCCGCGTCGGGGTCGCGCCGTACACGGGAGAGTGAGATCCGTGGACGCATCAGCGGGCGATTGTATTCCGTGGCGCGGACGCCTAACCCGTATGGGGTACGGGATTGGCTATGATCCAGCGACGCAACATCAGAAGCTCGCGACGCGCCTTCTCTGGGAGCGGATACGAGGGCCTATCCCTAAGGGACTGACGCTCGACCATCTCTGTCACGATTCGCTCGTCTGCCCGGGCGGGCCGGGTGACCCGCACAGGGCCTGCGTCAATCTCGATCACTTGACGGTTGCTACGCGAGGGGCAAATGCCCTGCGAGGCAATAGCGCTCCGGCGAAGCACGCGCGGATGCTCTCCTGTGTCCATGGTCACGAGTTTCGGGATCCCCGACCACGTAGTCATACTGATCCTCGTATTCGGCGGTCGTGCCCGACTTGCGATGCTCTGTCGCACCGCCGACGCCGAGAACGTGCGGGGCTGGTTCGGACCGGCCTACCGCTTTTGACGGGCCACTTTGACGGGAAGGCGTGTGTCTACGGGACGCATCATCCCTTGCCGACTGGCCATTGCCTTTACTGCGGGAAGGTCCAGTCCGGTACTGTCCTTTCACGCCACGCGGAGCTAGTGCGGCAGTGAGGCGCACGCCCCTCCGCGCCAAGCCGCAGGCCGACCCGGTGACCCCGAAGCTGTACCGGCTGCTGCTGGGGCGCGACCGCGGGTGCGTACTGGCGAAGCTCGACCCGTCGCACGGCTGCACCGACCGCTGGGGCTACCGGACGCACCCGTGGGACCCGCGCGGGCTGTCGGTCGAGCACGTGAAACGCGACCTCCGCGCCGGACGCCGCGCCGACAGCCTCCCGGCGTTCACGGCGATCATCTGCGCCGGGACGAACGGCAAGCCGCCCTCGAAGGAGGAGCGGGCCAAGCTCCGCGAGTACCTAGCCGAGCGGTACCCCGAGGCGTGGAGCGCCGAGGGGCGAGAGGGGGCTGAATGAGGCACGCACGACTCGTGCTGGCGCTCTCGGTGGCGGCGGCGATGTGCCTGACCCTGCGCGCCTCCCGCGCGGGCGGCGAGCAGCCCTACGCCTACGCCCCCGTGCCTCGGTCGCAGATCGCTCCCGTGCCGGCGCCCGAGGGGGAACAGCAGGACCGTGCCGTACCGGACACGACGACTCCGGCGAGCGGCGCGGCGTCATCGCCTGCTGCACCCCCTCGGTCGCCGTCCGCGAGAACCGCGGCGACCGGAGGACCGTCGAGACCGGACGACACCCACGTCGGCGTTTCGGAGCCGAGGAACGCCGCGACGGCAGCGAAGCCAGCGCCATCGGCGCCGTCGGGCTCGGGGAGCATGGCGGCCGGTCGGACGGTCCGGGGCATGGCGTCGTGGTACGCGACCGGGGGGCCGGGGGTCTACGGGGCCGCCGGTCCCGCCCTCCGGCACGGCGACTGGCGCGGGTCGCTGGTGACGGTCTGCGCGGTCGGCGGGCGATGCGCCACGCTCCCGCTGCTCGACTGGTGCGCGTGCCTCGGGACGCGCGTAATCGATCTGTCGCTCGGCGCGGTCTACGCGCTGGGGCTGGACCCCAGCCGGGGGATCTACGAGGTGGAGGTGACGATGCCGTGATCGAGCCGATCAGTGCGGAGGGATGACCCGGTGGTAGCCGTACCCGTCGAGCACCTGTCGGCCGCCGCGCGGCGTCGGCTGCAGGAGGCCAACCGTGCCCGCGCCGCGTACCCGTACGCCGACGAATACGCGGAGTCGATGGCGCGCAACTGGGAGAACGCGAAGGAGCCGGTCGGGCTGGCGCGCTCGCTGCGGTGGGTCC
>JAJYJR010000061.1 GCA_021789355.1 Chloroflexota bacterium
CGTCCAGGTCGGCGTCGTAGAACGGCAGCCGCTCGATCGGGAACGCCTCGATCGCGACCCCCGCGGGGGCGACGTCGCGCGCCGCGCGAAGGAGGGCGCCGTTGAACGACCCGCGCCGCGTGCTGCCAACCAGCGCGACGATGCGGATCGGCTCGGAGGCGTGCGGCATCACGGCGCCGCGGGCCGCGTCGGCGGCCGCATCGACGACCGGGGGCGAGAACGACGAGGTGGCGGAAACCGGGTTCGGGTTCGATGAGGGGAGAGAGTGAGCGGGCACGTTCATTGCATGCACAACTGTTGCACACGCAAGCAAGTTCGTCAAGGGCGCCAGGGAGCGGGGCGCTCGCGGGCCGGCGAGCGGCGTGCCGTGCGCTGTGCCGCGGCCTCAGTCCCCTACCTCGACCGGCACGAGGCGGAAGACCGGTCCGGCCCCGATGCGGTCGGCCATGCCCGGGCCATAGCGACCCTTGATCGCGTGCAGCGCGGTCTCCCGGGCGTTCCCCTCGAGCGGTTCGGCGCGGTAGCTGCGCGTTGCCCCGCCGGAGTATGCGCGACAGGACGGCTGGGCCAGGAGGTTGTGCGCCCAGTGCGCGGCGGCGGAGCCGGCTCCCACGCAGAGGGCGCCGCCGGCCTCCTCGAACCCGACCGGGGTCCGGTGGCGCCGGCCGGTGCGTCGGCCGACGGTCTCGATGAGCAGGAACCGCCCGGACGCGGCCATGCGGGACCCGAACGTCCGATTGAGCGTCTGGAGGAAGGTGTTCATGCCTCACGTTCGCGCGAGCGCCCGCGGTGAATGCGTCCGGTGCACGCCTCGCGGGCGCCGCCCTCCAAGGACGCAGCCGGGCGACGAGCTCTCTGGCGGAGGCTGCTCGTCCCTCGCCCGGTGTCCACACCCGGAGGCGTATCTTCTTCAGCAACGCATCGCCTGCGGTTTCGGTGCGCGCGGAGCCCACGACCGCACCCATCGAGCGCTGGCCAGCCCTCGACGCATGCCGCCGGGCTCGACGACAGAGGATCGCTGCCGCATGCTGGGGTGCCATGACGATGTCTGAGACCAATGGCAAGGACGAAACGCACCTCGTTGCCCCGGAAGCCGGGCTGTCCACCGCGGATCGGCGCGACCGGGTGCTGGAGCTGCTGCGGCGGAGTCGCTTCGCGTCCGTGGCCAACATGGCCACCCAGTTCGGCGTCTCCGAGGTCACCATCCGGAACGACCTGGACGTGCTGGCGGAGGAAGGGCGGATCCAGCGCGTGCGCGGGGGTGCCATCCACCGCGCGACCGTGAGCCTCGAGGCGTCCTTCGAGCAGGCCGAGGAGACACTCGCGGAGGAGAAGCGGGCCATCGCCGCGGCCGCGGCCGCCCTGGTGGAGAGCGGCCAGACCGTGCTCCTGGATTCGGGAACCACGACGGCGGCCATCGCCCGTGCGCTGGCAGCCAGGACGGACCTGCACGAGGTCACGGTCTTCACGAACGGCCTCCGCGTCGCCATGGAACTGGAGCCGGCCATCCCCCAGATCACCGTCGTGCTGGCGGGCGGCGTCCTCCGCAAGCAGCAGCATTCCCTCGTCAACCCCTTCGGGCTGACCGTCTGGGACCGCATCCATGGCCACATCGCATTCCTGGAGTGCCAGGGGATCGACGCGCAGGCGGGCGTCACCCACTCGAACATCGCCGAGGCCGAGATCAAGCGCGCGATCCTGAGCTCGGGCCGGTATCGCGTCGTGGTCGCCGACGGGTCGAAGGTGGGGCAGGTGGGCCTGGTCCACGTGTTCGGGATCGACGAGATCAGCCTGCTGCTCACGGACAGGACCGCAGATCCCGGGGCCATCGCGGCCCTCCAGGACTGCGACCTAGATGTGCGCGTGGCCGGCGAATCCGCCGCCGATGACGTGCACTCGCTCCCCCAGTTCCTGGAGCACGGGCGGCACTCCTGACGGGCGCCCGTCGCCCCGGGCCGCGCCTGGGGCGACGGGCGACGGGCGACGGGCGAGCACGCTGCGCGCATGCGCGCGACGTCACCGACCCTCGCGGTCCTCCGCCGGCCACCGCGCGTCGAGGATGCCGCGCGGCCCATCCTGGCCCTTGCCTTTTCGCAACAAGCCCGGGGTTGGCGCCTTGACATCGAAGCGTATCGTAAGGCCCGAGGGTTTCTTGCTTTCCTTCACGAAACAGAGGAGGAGGAATGGAGGTACCGGTGGGCGCGCGACGATGGGCCGCCGTGGCCGTCATCGCCGCGATCACGTTCGGGGCGTGCAGCTCCGGAACGACGTCGACCACATCCGCACCCGCGGGCAGCCAGGCTGCTGCCGCGAGTGCCGCGGCCGCTTCGACCGCGGCGGACCAGCCCGCGAAGATCGTCTGGTCGACCTGGGGCGACCCGACCGAGCTCGCCCGCTTCAACGACTTCGACAAGGCGTTCATGGCGCGCCACCCGAACATCCAGGTGGTGCTCCAGCCCGTCGCTGACTACACGGACTACCACACCAAGCTGCTCGCCGAGCTGACGTCCGGAACGGCGCCCGACGTCTTCTACGTGGGCGACGACAACATCGGCAAGTTCGTCGACGCCAACGTGCTCATGCCCCTTGACAGTCTCATGGCGGCGCCCGGCAGCCTGGCGCCCGCCTCCAACTACTTCCCGGGGCTGTTCGGCGCCGCCGTCAAGGACGGCGTCACGTACGCCGTGCCGACCGACGACAACCCCGACATGTTCTGGTACGACAAGAAGGCGCTCGCCGCCGCCGGCATCACGCAGGACCCGGCCACCCTGGCCGCGAACAACCAGTGGACGATCGCGACGTTCCTCCAGATGGTCGACAAGCTGAAGGCGAAGGGCCTCGACGGCGCGATTTTCTGGAACTACTGGTCGACGCACTACAGCTGGATCAGCGCGAGTGGCGGCACGAGCTGGGACGCGCAGGGCAACTTCGTCCTGCCCAACGACCCCACGTCGGTGGCGGCGCTCCAGACGCTCGCAAGCCGCTTTCAGGACGGCAAGTCGTTCATCGTGGCGGACACCGTCCCGGATCCCGGACCCGACACGCTCTTCGTGACCCACAAGGCCGGCTTCTACGTCCAGGGCCGCTACACGATCGGCACCGTCAAGTCGGCCGGCGACCCACAGGACTATGACGTCGTCCGCTGGCCGACGGTCGATGGCAAACCGCGCCCGACCGGTGTCGCGGCCGCCTACCTCGCGATCAACAAGAACACCAAGAACCAGGCAGCCGCCTGGACCTTCTTCCAGGAGTTCGTCGACGCCCAGGGGCAGATCTTCCGCCTGCAGGGTGGTGGCAACGCCGTGCCGTCCGTCAAGGGTGCGGACTCGGTGGTGCTCGACGGTTACCCGGCGCACGCCCAGGCCATGCTCGACGCCCGCAACATCGGCTTCGAGGATCCGCCCGGCGAGCAGCGCCACCCCGGCCTCTCGACCGACATCAGCGACGCCATGCTGCAGCTCTACCAGGGCAAGACGACGGTCGCGCAGACCATCACGAAGATGCAGCAGCTCGTCGCCGCGGCCAAGTAGCGGGTCGACTGGGCCGACGCCGGCGCGCTCCTCCTCGCGCGCTGGCGTCGGATCATTCACGTCGTCATGAGCGGAGAGCCCCCCGCACGCCACCAGTCGCCCCACCGGCCCGCGGCACACCGCGCGCCGTGGAAGGCCGGTGACCGTCGCTGGGGGCTCGTCCTTGTCGCGCCGCAGCTCAGCGGGACGCTCGTCTTCGTGATCGTCCCGCTGATCGGGGGGCTGGCGCTCTCGTTCACCGACTGGGACGGGCTCTCCCAGGCGCACCTGGTCGGGCTGGCGAACTTCGCCACGGAGCTCACCGACCCCCTCTTCCTCCGGGCCGTCCTCAACACGCTGGGGATCGCGGTCATCACCATCCCGGTCGGTCTCGGCATTGCCGTCGTGCTGGCCGTCGCGCTGCACGAGCTCCGCTTCCGCAGCGTCTACCTGGTCATGATCGTCGCGCCGGTGGTCACCAGCTCGGTCGCGGTGGCGATGATCTGGCAGCAGCTGCTGCGGGCGGACGGGCCCATCAGCACGATCCTCGCCGACGTGCTCCGCATCGCACCGCCGGAGTGGCTCTCCGACCCGAGGCTCGCGCTGGTCGCGGTCTGCGCCGTGATCATCTGGTCGTCCCTCGGACTGAACGTCCTCATCTTCCTGGCCGGGCTGCAGTCGATCGACCCGACGGTGCTCGAGGCCGCCCGGGTCGACGGGGCCGGAGCGCTGGCGTCCTTCTTCCGGATCCGCATGCCGCTGCTCTCACCCACCATCTTCTTCTCGGTCGTGGTGGCCGCCATCAGCTCGCTGCAGACGTTCGACTCCGTCTACATCCTCACCAAGAACGGCGGCCCGGACAACGCCACCAGGACCATCGTGCTCCACGTGTACGACCTGGGGTTCCACCGGTTCCAGTTCGGCGTCAGCTCCGCGGCCGCCCTGCTGCTCCTGGTGCTGACGCTCGCCGTCACGCTGGCCCAGTTCGGCGCCCAGCGACGGTTCGTCTACTACGAGAGCTGAGCGCCCACGATGACGGCCCAGGGCAAGGTCCTCGCCGATGTCCGCCCGGTCCCGGGCAGGAGACGCCGCCGCCCCCTGCTGCGGGGTCGGACGCTGGCGCTGCACGGGAGCCTGAGCGTCTTCGCGTTCCTGATGGTCTTCCCGTTCATCTGGATGCTGCTGACCTCGTTCAAGTCGCTCGGGCAGATCCTTCGCGACCCCCTGGCCCTGTGGCCGAACCCGTGGGTGGCAGGCAACTACGCCCAGGCATGGAACTCCCTGCCCTTCGCCGGCGCCTACTGGAACAGCGCGTACATCTGCGCGCTCGTCGTCGCCGGAACCCTGATCACCGCCGGGATGGCGGGCTACGCGTTCGCGCGGCTCGAGTTCCCCTTCAGCCGCGTCCTGTTCCTCGTGTTCCTGGCCACGCAGATGGTTCCCCCGCAGGTCACAATCGTGCCGCTCTACGTCCTCCTCAGCCGGATGGGCTGGATCGACACCCACCTCGCGCTCATCGTGCCCGCTGCCCTGTCCAACCCGTTCGCCGTCTTCCTGGTCCGGCAGTTCGTGCGCTCGCTGCCGGTCGACCTGGAGGAGGCGGCCATGATCGACGGCGCCGGGCGTGGTCGGATCTTCCTCTCGATCGTGCTGCCGAACCTCGGCCCCGGCCTCAGCGCCCTGGGCATCATCGTGGCGCTGAACACGTGGAACAGCTTCTTCTACCCGCTGGTGCTGCTGAACTCCACGGACAAGTTCACGCTGCCGCTCCTGCTCGCGCAGTTCCAGGGGCAGTACGGGGGCATGAACTACGCCCTGGTCATGGCCGCGTCCGTCATCTCCGTGGTGCCCATGCTGATCGTCTTCGTGATCGGGCAGCGGCGGATCATCGCCAGCATGGCGCAGTCGGGCCTGGGCGGCCGGTGAGCGTCCGCCCGGCCGGCGCCCCACGGCGGGGACCGCGCCTGGACCTCGTCGCGCACCCGTTCACGCAGCCCGACTCGCGACTGGTCCTGCGCCGGCCGGGCGAGTACGGGCCGCTGCAGCTCGGCCTCGCCGAGTACGAGCGGCCGCTCACGTCGTGCCTCGCGCTGGATGCGCTGGCCGTGGTCGGCGATGGCGGGGGCGAGGTCTCCGACTGGGATGCGACCCCGGACTGCCTCCGCGCGGCGAACGGCGCGTCGATCGTCCCGGCCGACCCGGCGACCTGGAGCATCACCCTACCGGCCGGCTGCTCCCTTCGCATGGGGCTGGTCGAGCCGCCCGTCCTCGGTCCGGCGGCGGGCGAGGCGGCGACGGCCGTGGCAGGTCAGCGGGTGGCCTGGCGGGCGGAGGGGGCCGACGTGCGACAGGTCCTCGGTCCCGACGGCCATGCCCTCACCATCACCGCGGGCCTCCTTGCCGATGCCCGCGTCCTGGTGCAGGTGGGCGACCTGCAGGCCCCGGGATCGCTCCACGGGCGGCCCCACGCCGAACTAGCGGACGCCGCGGCCGCGGGCTGGGCCGCCTGGTTCGAGCGCCGGCCCGCGGTGCGCCCGGACCTCGCGGGGATGGCCGACCTCGCGTGGTGGGTCCTGGCCGCGAACCGGATCCGCCTCGGCGGAAACGGGCCGTCGATCATCGCGCCCTCGAAGCTCGGCTACGTCGCGGCGTGGCAGTGGGATTCGTACTTCATCGCGGCCGGCCTGCGGCACGGTGATCCCGAGGAGGCATGGCGCCAGGTCGCGTTCTTCCTGGAGCACGCGCTGCCGGACGGGCAGCTCCCCGACGTGGTCTCCGACCGCGGTGCGATCTACCGGGTCGGCGATCTGCCGCCGGACGAGATCGGCACCGACCCGCCCGACGTCCCGGTCACCAAGCCGCCCCTGGCCGCGTGGGTCGTGTGGCTCGTCCACGAGGCGCTCGGGGATCCGGACCGCGTTGCCTGGGCACTGCCCCGCCTGCGCGCCCTCCAGGACTGGTGGGCGACGCGCAGCGACCTCGACGGGGATGGCCTCTCCGAGTATCTCCACCGCTACTCGTCCGGCCTCGACGACAGCCCCCTGTTCGACCGTGGGGTGCCGGCGGAGACCCCGGACCTGAACGCCTACCTCGCGGTGGCGGACGACCGCATGGGGCGCATGGCGGTGCTCCTCGGGCAGACGGACGACGCCACGGCCTTCGACGCGAGCGCGCGGCGGCGGGTCGACGCGCTCGTGTCCCGGCGCTGGGATCCCGCGCGGCGGCGGTTCCGGGCGATGGCCACGGATCGCGAGATGGATGTCCTGACGCCGTTCAACCTCATGCCCCTGCTCACCGGGCGACTCGCTCCCCCGGTCGTGGCTGCCCTCGTCGAGACGCTCACCGAGCCGGGGCGCCTGTGGACGAGATGGCCACTCGCGACCGTCGCGGCGGACGAGGCGACCTTCGATCCCGACCGGATGTGGCGCGGACCGGTCTGGCTGAACGTCAACCGCCTCATCGTCGACGGGCTCCGCTCGTCGGGACGCGAGGATATCGCCCGGGAGCTCGCGGAGCGGAGCCTGGACCTCGTCGTCACCAGCGGCGGACCGTACGAGCACTGGAACCCGCTGACCGGCCGTCCCGCCGCGTCGGCAACGTCGGCGTTCGCCTGGAGCGCGGCGTGCTTCGTCGACCTCGCGGTGCTCGTCAGCGGCGCGACCGGGCGCTGAGCCGTTCCGGAGCGCCCACCGACGTCGTCAGCGGCCGCTCCGGGGGCGCTGGAGCACGGCAACGCCCTGCGGCTCCAGGACGAGCCGTCCTTCGACGGGCCGGCCGCTGAGCAGGTCGTGCGACGGACGGTCTGTGCTCACGGTCGCCGGGCCATCACCGTGGTTGATCAGGAACAGGTACTCGGACGCCGCGTCGAGCCGTACGCGCGCCTCGACGCCGACCGGCACGTGCACCGGCGCGGCGACACCGGCCCTGGCCGCCGCCCCCGCGAGCACAGTGGCCATGCCGTCCGGCTGCAGCACCGTCCCCAGGTGCCAGGCCTCGCCCGCCCCCACCCGGTTCACGGTCACGGCGGGCCCGCCCGCGAGCTCGCCGTCGGCGTAGCGCGCCACGATCTCCGCGGAGGACGGGACCAGGCGCTCCCGCCAGGTGGTGGCGCCGCAGCGCGTGCCGTCCCCGAACTCGACACCCACGGCCCCGGTCTCGATGGGCCAGTAGTCCTCGACCGTGAGGCCGAGGAGATCGCGCAGGAGCGCCGGGTGCGCACCCGGCGGCACCTGGTAGCGCGGATCAACGATCCCGCTGAACGGCCCCACGACGAGCACCGCGCCGCCGGTGACGGCCGCCCGGACCTGGTCCGCCGTCCGTGCGTCGAGCAGGAACAGGTTGGGCGCGATGATGAGCCGGTACGCCGAGAGGTCGTCGGCCGGGTGCCGCCAGTCGACCGCGATGTTCGCCTCCCACAGGGGCCGGTACATGGCGAGCGCGAGCGGCCGGAACGCCAGGTCCGCGCTGGGGTGCCCCTCCTGCTCGAGGGCCCACCAGCTCTCCCAGTCGAGGAGGACCGCCGTCTGCGCGGGAGCCGCGCGCGATCCACGCACTGTGGCGAGCGCCTGCAGGCCCTGCCCGAGGCGCTCGATGTCCCGCCATCCCGTCGTGTCGGTCCCCCCGGGCGGGAGCATTGCGCTGTGGAACGCCTCCGGCCCGCCTCGCGATCCGCGCCACTGGAAGAACAGGACACCGTCGGCGCCGTGCGCGACGGCCTGGAGGCTGCGGGCCCGCATGACGCCCGGCCGCTTGGGGATGTTCACCCGCCGCCAGTCGACGGCACCCGCGGCCTGCTCCATGAGCAGCCACGGACGCCCGTGGCCGAGCGATCGCATCAGGTCCTCGCTGAGGGCCGCCTCCACCGCGCCCCCAGGCTCCTCGGGGTACAGGTCGCACGACACGACGTCCTCGCGCGGCGCCCAGCGCCAGTGGTCGATCCCCTTGAAGAGGCGCATGAAGTTCGTCGTCACCGGGATCTCCGGGCACAGATCGAGCAGCAGCCGCCGCTCGCGCTCGAAGCACGCCAGTAGGGCATCCGACGAGAAGCGCCGGTAGTCGAGCTGCAGGGCCGGGTTGATCGGGCCGGGTGCGAGCCGGGGTGGCATGACCTCGCCCCAGTCGCCGTATCGACCGCTCCAGACGTCCGTGGTCCACGCGTCGTTGAGCGCCTCGAGGGACCCGTGGCGCGTCGCCAGCCAGTCGCGGAAGTGTGCCGCGGACACGTCGCAGTAGCACGCCTCGACATGGTCGCCGTACTCGTTCCCCACGTGCCAGAGCGCGAGGGCCGGGTGGCCACGGTAGCGCGCCGCCAGCGCGCGCACGAGGGTCTCGGCGGCGTCGGCGAAGGCCGGCGAGCTGGGGCAGACGTGCTGCCGGCTGCCGATGGCGTAGCGCCGGCCGTCGAAGGTCTGCGGAAGCGCGTCCGGGTGTGCCAGGGCGAACCACGGCGGTGGCGAGGCGGTGGCCGTGGCGAGATCGACCGCGATGTCGTTGGCGGCCAGCAGGTCGAGGATCCGGTCGAGCCACGCGAAATCCCAGCGATCGGGGCGCGGCTGGAGCCGTGACCACGCGAAGACGCCGACGGTGACGAGGTTGACCCCGGCGGCACGCATGAGCCGGACGTCCTCCGCCCAGACGTGCTCGGGCCACTGCTCGGGGTTGTAGTCGCCGCCGTAGGCCAGGCCCGCGGGCCGCGCGGGCCAGTGCGGACGTGCGGGGCTCACGCGATACCGCCGCCATCCACCACGAGCGACGTCCCGGTCACCCACGCGGCGCCGTCCGAGGCGAGGTACAGGATCGCCCGGGCGATGTCCTCCGGCGTGCCGAGGCGGGCGAGCGGACGCTCGGCGGACGACGCCAGGAACGTGTCCTCGTCGACGCCGAGCTGGCGCGCCTCCGCGCGCAGCATCGGCGTGTCGGTGTCGCCGGGGCAGACGGCGTTGACGCGGATGTTCTGGGAGCCGTGATCGATCGCCATCGCACGGGTCAGGTTGACGACCGCGCCCTTGGACGCGCAGTAGCTGACCGCCTGCGGCCCGCCCTTGAGCCCCCACCCGGACCCGAGATTGACGATCGCCCCGCCGCCGCCCTCGGCCATCCGCGGAACCGCGTGCTTGGCCATGAGGAAGACCGACTTCAGGTTCACGGCCAGCACGCGGTCCCAGTCCTCCTCGCTGGTCCCGACCACGTCGGCGCGCCGGATGATGCCCGCGCAGTTCACGAGCACGTCGAGACGACCGAACGCGGCCACGGTCTCCTCGACGCTGCGTCGGCAGTCGGCGCTGGCCGTGACGTCGCACCGCAGCGCGAGCACGCGCCCGCCTTCCGCTGCGATCGCCTCGGCGGCACGCCTCGCCCCGTCGAGGTCCACGTCGACCACCGCGACGGCGGCTCCCTCGGCCGCCAGCAGGATCGCGGTCGCCCTCCCGATGCCGGACGCGCCGCCCGTGACGATCGCCGATCTGCCGTCCAGGGTACCCATGCGTGCCTCCCGCATACCTTCAGGCGACGGCCACCGGGACGATGGCCCGCTCGCGATATCCCGTGATCACCGTGATCGTCCCCTGCAGCTGCGCGTCGAGCTCCGCGTCGCCGGTGTCGACGAGCAGCGGCCGGCCGCCCAGCTCGGCGAGCTTGCGCGGCGTGGCCACCACGATGATGCCGTCCGCCCGGGCCGCGCGAAGGACCGCGGACGAGATCGGCTGGTTCCCCCGGCCGAACAGGAACCCCTGCCCTCCGACCGGGGTGACCACGACGTGGGCCGGCCCGTCCCCGATGGCACGCAGCAGCGCGTGCTCGCCGCCGTCCGCGACCACGACGCGCGGCTGACCGTTCCGCCATTCCACGACGTCGACGCCTACGAGCGTCTTCGCCACGCCCAGGCGCTCGGCGACCGCCCGGACGCTCGTGCCGGGCCCGAGCACCCACGGCCTCTCCCTGTCCAGCTCGTCGAGGACGGCGGCGGCGATCCCCGCGAGGGCCGTCACCTCGCCGGGTGGTGACGGCGCCTTGCGGCTCTGCACCGCCCTGCCCCGCGGCACGCGGAGATAGCCGTGCAGGGCCGGTCGCACCTCGCCGCTTCGGTAGGCATCCTCGTCCAGGTCCAGCACCTCACGTTCCTCGGTCCGCCGGGACCTCGAGGCGAGCCACTCGGCGGCGACCCGTCCGGCCGCCGCCGGGCCCGTTGCGAACACCGCCGACTGGATCTTCACCCCGGCCGGGATGCCGAGGACCGGGACCGCGTCCCCGACGGCCGCGTGGACGTCGCGCGCGGTCCCGTCACCGCCGGCGAACAGGAGCAGGTCGACGGCCTGCTCGGCCATGGCGCGCGCCGCGCGCCGGGTGTCCTCGGCCGTGGTGCGGACCGCCACCGCGTCGGACAGGATCTCCAACACGCCGACACCCGCGTCGAGCGCCGGCTCCAGGCCCATCGCGCCGCGGGGGACGGAGAACACGGGCGACGCGAGGCGGGCGGGCCACGCCGCGAGGATCGCGCGCAGCGCCTCCGCCGCCCGGAAACCAGCCTGCGGCTTCGCGCCCATCGCCAGGGCCCTCCGGGCCGTCCCACGACCGTCGGAGCCCTTGAGCCCCACTCGGCCGCCCAGCCCGGCGACGGGGTTGACGATCAGGCCGATCCGGACCGGCGTGGTCGGACCTCGTCCCGCGGCCTCTTCACCCATCGACCGGCGCGCCGGTGGCGGCCACCGCTTCCGACGATGCCGCTGCCGACGCCGCGTGCTTCCGGCGGTACGCGCGCCAGGTGATCGCCCAGCGACCGGGATCGTCGAACCAGGACTGGTCCACCCTGTGGATCGTGCTCGCGTGCGGCGCCGTCCGCACCGTCTCGGGCGATTCACAGGCCTCCCGGGCCGCCACGCGGAGCATCGCCGCGTACTCGTCGAGATCGGCGCGCGAGTACGACTCGGTCGGCTCGAGCGTCATCGGCTCCGGGACGACGAACGGGTGATGGCTCGTCCAATAGTGCGTGCCGAAGTCGGCCATGCGGTACCCCAGTTCCTCGCTGTGCACGCCGGTGGCCTCCGTCAGCCCCTCCCAGCTGTAGCGCACCTGCTCGATCCGTCGCCGGCCGGCCGCATACGGCATGCTGACGCCCGGGATCTCCAGCACCCTGGCGAGCAGGTAGTTGTTGTTGAGCACCGCCGTCTCGGCCACCGCGCGCAGGCCGTCCGGCCCGAGGCTGCGGATCCACGCGTACGCCCGCACGAGGTTCGGCGCGACCCCGTACCAGGGGCGGGTCTTGCCCACGCTCTGGGGACGGTCATGGTCCAGCCGGAACCGGTCGCCGTCGCGCTCGACGGTGGGAGCCGGCAGGAACGGGGCGAGCTCGGCCGTCACCCCGCAGGCACCCGCGGCCGGGCCGCCCGAGCCGTGCGGCGTGGAGAAGGTCTTGTGCAGGTTGAAGTGGCACAGGTCGAAGCCAGCATCCCGGGCGCGCGTGATGCCCAGGATCCCGTTGGCGTTGGCCTGGTCGTAGGCGCAGAGCCCGCCCGCCTCGTGCACCAGGCGCACGAACGCGTCGATCTCCGGGTTGAAGATCCCGGTGTCCTCGGGGTTCGTGATGAGCAGGGCGGCCGTCCGTTCGGAGACCGCCGCGCGCAGCGCGTCGAGCGAGGGACGGCCCGTCTCGGCGTCCGGGTAGAGCGTGATCACGCGGTAGCCGGCGACCTTCGCCGCGGCCGCGTTGGACGGGTGGCTGAAGATCGTGGTGATGACCTCGTCGCGCCGGCCGGCATCACCCCGGGCTGCGTGGTAGGCGCGGATCATGGCGACGTTCGCGTAGATCGCCGACGACCCGGCGCCTGGCTGCAGCGACACGCGGTCCATCCCCGAGATCTCGGCGAGGAACGCCTCCAGGCGCCACATGATCTCGAGGATCCCCTGCACGGTGGACGGGTCCTGCAGCGGATGCAGCTCGGTGAGCTTCGGGGACCGGACCAGCTGGTCGTTCACCTTCGGCGAGTACTTCATCGTGCAGGTCCCCTGGCCGACGTCGATGTTGAGGTCGACCCCGAGGTTCTCCTGCGACAGGCGGTCGAAGTGGCGCAGCACGTGCAGCTGGGCGAGCTCGGGGAGCGCCGGAGGGGTGGCCCGCCTGGCGCTCGCGGGAAGCAGGGCCGCGGGATCGCCCACGGCCTCGCGGATCCCGGGCTCGACCGGCGGGAGGAGGACTCCGCGGGCACCCGGCGTGCCGAGCTCGAAGATGACCGGCTCGTCCCAGCTGGCCTGGTGGAACCGCCGCGGGAACGGCCTGGGCCCGATGGGCCCGTCCGGTCCGGCCGCCACCGCGGCGCCGGGGATGTCCGCCACGGTGTCGTGCCCGTCGCGTGCCGTCACGCCAGCACCTCCCCCAGCGCGTCGGCCAACCGGTCGATCTCCGCCT
The DNA here is from genome assembly GCA_021789355.1 of Chloroflexota bacterium. The sequence goes on from JAJYJR010000061.1 coordinate 12,910, forward strand.
GCGTGCGCACCTCCGTGACGGCCACCAGGGCCGCCTGGCCGAGTTCCGGGAACTGGCCGGACAGGTCGGCGCCACCCAGGATCCCCCGGTCCAGCAGCGCGCGGTTCAGGTCGGCGACCGTGCGCCCCGTCCCGGTGAAGTCGGCGACGAACTCCTGCACGTGGTGGCTGTGCGCGAAGGGGATCCGGACACCCGGCAGCGCAGCCAGGCGCCGCATCGCGTACCGCGTCCTGGCCATCTCCGACTCGCCGAGCTCGCGCATTCCCTGCGGCCCCATCAGCGCGAGATAGACGCCTGCCGTGATCCCCCACAGGGCGGCCGCCGTGCCCACCCATTCGTTGCCTTCCTCGCGAAGGGCGAACGAGGTCCGCTCGTACGCCACGTCGCCGAAGCCGTACTCGCCCGGGACCCGCGTCGGGGCGATCCCGAAGAGCCGGGATGGGTACTGCATCACGATCCGCGGGTCGTCGTGCGAGGCGATGAACCCGCCGTGGCCGCCGCCGAAGTGCTGGTGGATCCCCAGGGGCTGGATGTCCCCGCAGGCGATGTCGGCCCCCGCGGTGGCCGGTGGCGCCAGGACGCCCAGCGTGGACGGATCGACCGAGACGACCGCGAGCGCGCCCGCCGCGTGTGCCATCGCGACGACCTGCCCCAGCGCGGTCTCGACCACGCCGAGGAAGTTGGGCTGCTCCACATAGACGGCCGCGACGTCGTCGGCGAGCAGCGCGGCCAGTGCGGCGCGGTCCGTCTCACCGGTCGCCCCGTCGAACGGGATCCGCTCGATCCGCAGATCGGGTCGGCAGTAGTCGGTCATCTTCGAGAGCTTGTCGCTGCCGACCGCGTCCGTCACGAGCAGGCGCGTGCGACCGGTGACCCGTGCTGCCATGCGGAGTGCCGTCGCGGCGGCTTGGAAACCGTCGTAGACAGGGACGTTTACGACGTCCATCTCGAGCAGCTCGCCCATCATTGAGCAGTACTCGAACAGGGCCTGGAATCGCCCGTGGTCCTCGTACGGCTCACCGGCGTAGGCCGTCAGGAACTCCGCGCGACCGTTGATCTCGTCGCAGACTGCGGGCACCTGGTGCTCGTAGCAGCCCGCCCCGAGGAAGCTGACCAGTTCGCGAGTCGAGCGGTTCCGGTCGAGCAGCCCACCGACCTCCCGGACGAGCTCGGATTCCGAGCGCAGTGCCGGCGCGAGTGCCAGTGGGCGCCCGAGGCGCAGCCGCTCGGGGATCTCCGAGTACAGCTCGTCGATGGTCTCGGCGCCCACGGCCTGCAGCATCCCGGCCCGGACGTCGGGAACCGAGTTGGGGATGTAGGGGTGGACGGCCCACCGGTACGACATGCAAGCCCTCCCTCGTCGGCGCGTCCCTACGTCACGTCGCGGTGCGGCCTCCTCGATGGCTTTTGATAGCGCAAACGACGAAAGGCCCTCTGATTACGATAATGCTGCCGTCAAGCGACCATTGGCCCGCAGCGCTTGCCGATACGACGGGCCGGCGCCCGTCGACCTCCGAGGGCCACCGGCCCTCGAGCGCGCCCGACCGGCGCTAACACCTCCGACCCGGGCTCAGCCCACATGCTCGAGGCGATCCCGTTCGGGCCGGATCACGTGGCGGTCGGACGCCATGCCGTGAGCGTTGGCCCCCTGCGGCAGAACGCAGGCAGACCGCCGTGTCCTCGGCGCGCAGGCACGGCCTGCCGGTCTTGAGCGGGCGGGGCCCCATGCCCGCTCGGTCCGAGCGGATGGACCCTTGGGCATCGCGGCCGACATCCCGAACGTCTCGATCACCGCCCGCAGCTCGTCCGGCGAGAGCCCTTCGGCCCCGGCCTCCGGCGACGAGATCCATGTACTCGTAGCGAGCCGCCGTCTCTGCGTACTCGATCGGGTCCACCCCCCGGGTCACCGAGACCGACGAGCGGGCCATCACCCCGTGCTTCCCCAGATGACCATGCGGTGGGTCCGGAGCCGCTCGACGTTCGCCGCCATGAGCTGCCCCGATCCCGGCAACATGAACGGCAGGAGCCCGATGCCGGCCGCGAGGTTGATCACCGTTTCTGGTTCCCAGCGCATGAGCCGCTGGTTGAGCCGGGCCTCGTCGCGGTAGGCGGGGACGTGGCTGAGGTACATGAGGTGGGGCGGCTGGGCGTGCACGATGGCGTGGACGTTCGTGCCCGTCCGCTCGACCACGTCGGCGTGCACCGCGAGGTGCGAGTTCCACTCGCTCGTCAGCGTGTCAAAGCGGCGCATCGGCGAACTGAACAGCGTGCCCGTCTCGCCCCCGAGTGGATCTCGACCACCCCGAGGGGGAGCGTCGGATCACCGGCGATGTCCCCGCAGGCGTCTCCCCGACCCGGTCACGACCACGTGCGATCCGGCGAACTCGGGCACCGGTATCGGCAGCCTGATCTCCTCCACCATCGGAACTGCCGCCGCGGATCGAGGGGCCAAGCCACCCAGATCGAGATGTTCCCGGCTGCGCCTTCACTGGCGTCGAGCCCGGCGACGCGACGCCCCGCCTCACCGATCGCTGTCAGCAGTTCACCCAGTTGAGGATAGGGTTCCTTGACGGCCATCAGGACTCCTTCGGTTGGGGACGGTCCCGACTCATCCCCAGCCTGCCGGCGATCCTCCGGCTCGGGCCGCGACCCGAGCCTCGGCCTCGCCGCTCTCGAGGTACGCGCGATACGGATCCGCCGGCAGCCCGCGTGCCTTGCGCAGCTCGGCGAGGACAGGGCGCACGTCGGTCGCGAAGGCGTCCGTGAGCGCGCTGTTCGCCTCCAGCACGTCGCCCGCCGCCTGCGCCGCCAGGAGCGCCTCGCGATCCACCAGCAGGGCCTTGGCGAACGCCTCCTGCAGGTTCATGACCGAGCGGATCATGGCCGGGATCTTCGGCTCGATGT
>JAJYJR010000791.1 GCA_021789355.1 Chloroflexota bacterium
GGTGGTTTCTCCGACCGCGCGTCTGCTCTACGGCCCGTCCGGGAATCTACCGTTGTCCAGCCGCCGCGCCAACTCGGGGCGCCAAGTGCAACGCTGACACCGTGTCAGTATTCGCTTGGGGGGCGGTCAGGCGCGGTCCCGGGCCGTGCCGTGGGACTGGAAGTGATCCTCACTACGGCCAGCCGCTCGACCAGGGGTCCTGCGTCCAACTCGGAGCGTGCGTTTCGTAGGGCATGTGGGTCATCTCGGGGTGGTGGGTCTCGGTATGCACCGAGGTTGGGCTGGGCCGCGGCACAGTCCCGCCGGGGCGCTGGGAGGCCGATGGCGTGGCCTCCACGGCGGGCCCGCTGGAACGCATCGGAGACGGGCTCGGCAACGGGGCCGGCGTGACTGACGGCGAGGGTGTTGCCGGCCTGGGCGATGGCGTTGGACCTGGGGACACCTGAGGAACCACGACCGGTGACGGGCGAGGAACCATCGCGTTCCAGGCGCCGACCGCTACCAGACTCCCGGCCGAACCGGCGCCCAGGACCAGCATGCCGACGAGCGCGATGGCCGTCGCGCGGACGGCGAAGGGGCGGGGACCACTCCACGCCACCGGCCACAGGTCGCGCAGCGCGGCGAAGGTGGCCCCGAAGCGCCGCGCCCGGGCGGCGACCGCGGCGGCCGTGATCGGTGCTGGCAGTGGCTCGCCGACGATGGCGGCCATGGCGTCGTCGGTCAGCTCGTCGCGCGGCTCGAAGTCGGTCGCCGCGACGAACCAGGCGAGCTCGCGGACGGTGGCGGCATCGTCCCCATCGGCGCGAGGGTCATCAGGGCGACGGAACGAGATCCGGCTCATGCCTCGCCTCGCATGGGACCGAGCGCGCGTCGCAGCCGGGCGAGGCCGCGATGCAGGTGCGTCTTCACCGTCCCCTCCGGCCGGCCGGTGGCGCGGGCGATCTCGGGGACCGACAGCTCGCCGAAGAAGCGCAGCGCGACGACCTCGCGGTATGGCTCATCCAGCGCGAGGACGGCGCTCCGCACACCCTCGGCGCGTTCGGCCTGCAGGGCGAGCGAGGCGGGGTCGGTCAGCGGTGCCGCGGTGACCGCAGCGTGGCGCAGCTGTTCGACCAGCCGGCGCTGTCCCGCGCCCTCGTCGACCGTCGTCTCGGGATCGAGGGTGTCGATCCAGGCAACCGGGCGGCGGCGCCGGGAGCGCCGCAGGGCTACGTGCAGGGCGATGCGCGCCAGCCATGCCGCGAACGGGCCGTCCTCGCGCCATCCGGGAAGCGAGCGAAAGGCGCTCACGAACGTCTCCTGCGCCGCCTCATGCGCCTCATCGAGGTTGCCGAGGACGCGGTAGCAGACCCGGAACACAGCGCCCGACTCCCGCTCGACCAGCACCCGGAACACGTCGCGGTCCCCCGCGAGCACGGCTCCGACGACCCGCCTCGCCTCGGGATCCGCGGAGGCCGGCGTGAGCTCGGCGATGCTCGCGGCTTGGGGAGGGGCCTCGATTGGTCGTGCCATGGCACCTTCTGGTTGCCCGCCTGGAGGACGGCCAGGCTGCTGGCGCGATCGTCCGACGGCGACCCCCACCCCCGGACCGGCCGTTGGTCCCGCGGATGCCCGCCCTCCGACCCCAACGCTGCGGGTCAGCGGTCACACCCGTCATGGCCGTGGCCGTAGCCGTAGCCGTCGTGGCCCGTGCCGTCGTGGCCCGTGCCGTCGTGTCCGGCCTGGCCGTGGTGCGGGTCCGCGTGCGGCGTCGCCGCGGGGCGGGGAGGCGCGGTCGCCGTCCTCGCACCCCACTGCCAGGAGTCATGGGTGCTGGCTCGGGCCGCGGACGTCGGCTGCGGCGTGCGCGCCGGCTGATAGCTCGTCCGCGCTGGCGACGCCGCTGCGAGCTGGACGGCAGGCTGTACGGACAGGCTGGCGCCGACTCCCACCGCCGGAGCCGGTGCCGGCCCGCTGTATGCACCGGGCAGCCCATGGGCGGTCACGGCAGCGCCACCCACAACCATGAGACCGATCCCCGCCACCGCGATCGCCCGTGCCAGCTGCATCCTCGTCATCTCCTGCTCCTTTCCTCCCCCGGCTCTCCGGGCTCGAGCCCGTTGTCTCCTCGATAGGGTCAGGAAGGAGCGAGACCGTTTCACCCGGATCGCCGCGTTCGGCCAGAGCCCGGCGCAGGAACGGCAGGGTTCTCGAGCCCCTCGGCTGCAGCCTCCCGGGTATCCTCGCTGTGCCGGTCCCGGCACTGGACACCGGCCGTTGCAGGTACCGACGGCGGTGAACGTCAGCGTCTCAAGTGCTGAGGCTCCGGCCGACTCTGCTAAGCTCGGCGCGTGAGTGACGAAGGTGCGTCGAATCTGACGTCGGCCCCGACGATCGAACGCATCTTCGGGCCGCTTGGATCAGCCGTGATGCGGGTCGTCTGGGAGATGGGCGAGGCCACCGTGGCGGAGGTGGCCGCCGCCCTGCCGCGGACGCAGGGCCGTCAGCATGCCTATACCACCATCATGACCGTCATGTCCCGCCTCTACGAACGCGGCGTGCTGCTTCGCACCAGGGTCGGTCAGCGCTATGTCTATCGGCCCGCGGCGGACGAGGCGGCTCTCATCGACCGCCTCAGCGAGCAGGCCGTGGACCGGCTCCTCGCGCGCTACGGCACGTCCGCACTGCGCCAGTTCGCGCAGCGACTCGATGAGGTCGACCCGGCGCTGCGCGCTCAACTGCTGGATCTCGCGGACCGCGATCTCCCGCAGGACGGTTGAGACACGTGCGCGTCCCGTGGCGAGCCCCGCTCGTTGGCGCATCTGTCGCCGCGGTGGTGGCCGTGTGCGCAGCGGGCCCCCGGATCGCGGGCACGGACCCGATGATCGGGGCGGATCTCGCGCTGTTCGGTCTGCTTGCCGCCTGGCTCGTCCTGGTCGTCCAGGATGCGCGGGTCGCATGGCACCTGGGCCACGCGCTGGAGGCCTCGTGCATCGACGGCGACGCGGCGGGCACGCCCTGCCGGATCGTCAGGGGTGCCGGCCAGGAGGCGTTCGTGCTCGGGGTCCTGCGACCGACGATATACGTCGGCGAACGACTGGCCGCCGAGCTGTCGCCACGTGAGCTCCGCGCGGTCGTGCTGCACGAGGAATACCATCGTCGGACGCGCGCCCCGCTCCGTGCTGCCGCGTTGCGCGCCAT
>JAJYJR010000792.1 GCA_021789355.1 Chloroflexota bacterium
GTGCGGGTGCTCTATCACTTCGGCCGCGAAGATCAGCTCGACCGCGACGCCATCCGCCGGTTGATCGGCTCGCTGTCGCGGGCCCTGCCGCCCGCCGAGGCGCTCGCGGCGCAGGCGCCGGAGCTGCGGTTTCTGGAGTCGCGACCGCTCGGGGGTGCCTGGGCGCTCGACGGGCTCTGGCGCCGACTCGGCCTGCACGAGATCCTGACCGGGCTCCTGCGCGGCCGGCGGCTCGATCCGGCCGCCGAGCGGACGCTCTTCGCGCTGGTCGCCAACCGGGCCCTCGCGCCCGCCTCCAAGCTGTCCTGTGCGGGTTGGGTGAGCGAGCGGGCGGCGATCCCGGGCCTGGCCGAGTTGTCCGACGATGCATGCTACAGGGCGATGGACTGGCTCCTGGAAGTGGAGCACGAGCTTGCCGAGCAGGTGTACTGGGCCACCGCCACCCTGCTCGATCTGGAGGTCGATCTCCTCTTCTTCGACACCACCAGCACGTACTTCGAGACCGACGCGCCCGACGAGTCATCCGACGGGGCGCCCAAGGGCTTCCGCACCTACGGCCACTCCAAGGACCACCGGCCGGACCTGCCCCAGGTCGTGCTCGGGCTGGCCGTGACGAGAAGCGGCATCCCCATCCGGGTGTGGACCTTCCCCGGCAACGCCTCCGACGAGGTGCTGATCCGATCTGTCCGCGACGATCTCCTGGCCTGGAAGCTGGCGCGCGTGGTGTGGGTCACCGACCGGGGCTTCAACAGCGCCGAGAACCGCCGCTACCTGCAGCGCGCCGGAGGTCACTACATCACCGGCGAGAAGCTGCGGGGAACTTCCAGGGAAGCCCAGGCCGCCCTCTCCCGCCAGGGCCGCTACCGGCGGGTGGCCCCCAACCTGGAGGTCAAGGAGGTCGTCCTCGACCAAGGGGTGCTGCGCGATCGCTTCATCATCTGCCGCAACGGCGACGAGGCGGCCCGCGACGCCCTCGTGCGCGGGCAGCTCCTCGACCAGCTGGGGGCGGCGATCGCGGGCTCCGACGACGCCTCAGCGGCGGCGCGCGAGGAGCTCGCCTGCCGCCTCCGGGAGAAGCCGGCCTACCGCCGCTTCCTGCGGGTGACGGAGAAGGGCCTGCTGCGCATCGATCGGGCCGCCGTGGCCGCCGAGGCGCGCCTGGACGGCAAGTTCCTGCTGCGCACGTCCGATCCTTCGCTCCCGGCGGCTGAGGTCGCGCTCGGCTACAAGCAGCTCCTGGAGGTCGAACGCGCTTGGCGCGACATGAAGACGACCCTCGAGCTCCGGCCCGTCTACCACCACAAGGAGCCGCGCATCCGGGCACACGTGCTGCTCTGCTGGCTAGCCCTGCTCCTGGTCCGGATCGCCGAGAACGCCACGGGCGAGACCTGGCGCACCCTGCGCGACGAACTCGACGAACTGCATCTCGGGCGCTTCACTGGCTCGGCCGGCGAGGTGCACCAGCGGACCGAGATCACCGCCCGGCAAGGCGCCATCTTCAAGGCACTCGACGTCACCGAGCCGCCGCGCTTCCCCCAGCTGACTGCCTCCGCGTCCGCCAGCGCCTGACCCAGCCCGGCGGCGTCACCGGGCGGAAGTCTGCCCATAGATACTCACATGAGTTCCAGCTGCGGAATCCCGGTCAGGCAGAGCGCCGGGACACGGCCAACGGGACTGAGCAGCTGAACGTGGGCGGTCCCTGCAAGCTCTCCGAGATCGGATGCCGCAACATTGCAGGGCGGTGCAGCGGTGCAGGCGTGATCGCCGTTATCGGGCCGTGGGCCGAGCTTACGTCCACAGGCTACGCAATGACGGTCACTCGGACGACCGGACACGTCCCGTCCGTCTCACTATCCGTCGCTGAGTGCCAGCACCACCCGTTCGTCGAGAGCGTCACCACGCCCGGCGCGATCGCGCGATACGCGCCCGTTGCTCCGGCATCGGACACGGACACCAGCCGTAACACGCGAACGTCGGGACTCGCAGGCAGGGGATACAGTGACGGTGGTGCCGCCGAACCTGGAGGAGCGCCCGTCGTCATGTGGAGATCGAGTTCCTCGCCGACATGCAGCCGCACCTCGGGCGGAGGGTCGACGAAGATCCCGTCGCACGCTCCAAGACCCTCATGGGCCTGGGCCGCGGTTCGGTAGACGGCGGGCCACGCGCACGCCGACGGGGGGATGCCCGGCGGCCCCGCCCACCAGGGTGACGTGGCGGGCGCCGCAACGAGATGGATGGCGGCCACGGCAGCGATCGAGCCGGCCACGACGATGGCGGCGATACCGATAATCCAGCGACGCTTGCCCTGATCCCAAATCCCGACTCCGACTTGCGACGACCGTCTGCCAAATCGACGCATGTATCGCACTCTCGGTTCCCAGTCCCGCCTACTGAGGCGGACAACATCTCGCGGTCCCTGATTATCGACGGAGGTGGGCGCAACCCGGCCCAATTGCCGAGCGTCTGATAGGCGGTGACGGTCTCCAACTGCTCGCTCTTTGGCTTGACGACGTCGTGCCTTTGGGGCTGGGGTGACGGGGTGGGACCCCTCAGCCGCCAGCCCCGGCTTTGCCAGCGGCTCGTGTGATCAGCCGAGAGTGCAACCTACACGTGGCCACCAGTGGCGACCTTCTCATGGCCCACAGGCAGGTCATTGGTGCGGCTCAACTGGACATCCCAGCAGCACGTAACGAGCTACTCGCGTTTGGCTTTCCGCCTCGATATCCGCGATGGATTAGCTGCAAGCCTTCCAGTATTCTGTGAACGTCTGCCCACCGTTGCTGAGGGCGCCGGGATATGCTAACTCGTGGCCGTTGTAGTACATATCAATGGCCGTATGCGGGTAGTTTCCGACCCCATTTGATGGACACGAGAACGGTACCCCCCGCCGGTTCGGCGGTGTCAATAGGCATGATTGCCTACCCAGCCTCTAACTTTGGACAATCCCGGACGCACTCAGGCTCGATCCTTGCGTGCCCCTCGCCGAAGTGGCTGAGACCCTCAGGCTCGGGCGAGCCGCGACCGTAGTACCCCGGACCGCACCCACAAGGACCTGGTATTGGCACACGCCGTTCACCGGCCAGGTCCACGGGTCTGCGGGGGTTTGGGCTGCGGCAGGCAGGTCCAAGAAGGACTCCCTCGCATGCCCGCTTCCAGCGGCAGACTGGAGACC
>JAJYJR010000793.1 GCA_021789355.1 Chloroflexota bacterium
GGCTCCCGGGCCCGCGCCCGTCCGCGTGCGGCGATTGAGCCGGGCACGATGAGCCCGGAACCGAGCGGGGAGCGGCCCCCGGATGCCGACGCGTGCGGGGGTTCGCCCACGCGCGTCCCTTACGGCAGCTCCACGCCCTCCTCGGCGAGCAGTCGGGCGCGGGGCGAGCCGTCGCTCTTCAAGCCAGTCGACGAGGACGCGGCGTCGATGCGCCGGCCAGTCCGGTCTGATCCAGCCGCAGGAGCAGTGCCTCGCGCTTCCGCTTGCCGCTCGACGGCGGTGTCCTGCGAGGAAGCCGGCTGCGGCCATACTCGACGCGAGGTGGATGCCCACCGGTCGTTCAGCCTACTCTTGGCCACGCGGCGCCCCGCCTCTGCCTGCAGCGAGCGCCTCGGTGACCTGTGCTGACTTCATCGACGTTCGGACGTGAGGGACCCAGGATCAGGGTGGGGTCTCCCGCGGGCAGGGGTCGGTCGGTTCCGCGATCATGGTCCGGGAGACGGGCCTCAGGTCAAGGTCCTGGCCGGCTCGATGGCGGATCTGGCAGCGATCCTCGTGGTCAGCCACGTGCCTCTCTTCCCCGCTGCAACTAGGGAAGGCCCGCGGGTCCACCCGCTCCTGGCCCGCGCGAACCACGGCCCATCCCGGTCGCCGCCTCGGGCCGGGGTTGGCAGGCATGGCCGGGCAACCGTGGTCGCGGTGGCCATCAGGTCGGCCTTGCGGCCGTCCTACGCGGAATCGCGGCTCGGTCCCGCTCAGCCAGCGGGACGGCGCTGCGTTTCGCGGCTCCGGTTCCCCGCGAGCTCGCCCAGAAGCGCGACGAGGGGTTCGCGATCTCGCTGATCTCGTGCTTGCTCGCTGAGATCCACTCGCTCTCGAACACGATCGCCGTCGTCTGAACAAGTACGAGAACCTCGTGGGCGCCCCTGCTCCGCGGCTGGGCCGTCCTGGCTGAGCCCGTGGTGCCGTTCCGGCTGAGGCGAGCGGTCGTCGTGTCGCGGTCGCGCTGCCCATCCGCGATGAGTCAGAGAGGCGTCTCGGTCGTCCAGGCGCCTCTCGCGGCCGAGGAGGGGAGCTGGAGCGACCGCCGGTCAGCCCACAGGCGCAGCCTCGGGCGGCGGCGTGCGGGAGGACGCCAGCCCGACCTCCGCGAAGATGAGTCCGGCGATCGCCGCGTCGCGCACCGCGCAGCCCGCGGGGTCGTTGTTGAAGTAGGCGAATCGGTCGGCCTCGGGCGGCCAGTCGGAGGCGAGCCGTCGGGCCCAGCCCATGATCTCCTCGCGCCGGTAGCATGGCCTGGGCCGGCCGAGGCCCTGGTGAAACCGCAGATACGTCCAGTCCGCGGTGCGCCACAGCGGCGTGACCGGGCCGCGCCGGTCGGCCAGGCACAGCGCCGCGCCGTGACGCTCGAGGAGGCCGCGCACCTCGTCGACGAACCACGACGCGTGGCGCGGCTCGACGGCTACACGCGTCCCCGGTGGAAACGCCTCGAGTGTCGCGTCGAGCGCCGCGGTGTCGAGCTCGAAGGACGGTGGCAGCTGGACCAGCACCGGGCCGAGGCGCGCGCCGAGCCCGGACGCGGCCTCCATGAAGCGCTCGATCGGCTCGCGCGGTTCCTTCAGCCGGCGGATGTGGGTCAGGTACCGGCTCAGTTTCACCGCGAAGACAAAGTCCGGCGGTGTGCGCGCAGCCCAGCTCTCAAACGTGGCACGCGGTGGCAGGCGGTAGAAGCTCGAGTTGAGCTCGACGGTCGCGAAGTCGGCGGCGTAGCGCTCGAGCCAGCGCGCCGGCGCGAGCTCCCGCGGGTAGTAGCGGCCGCGCCAGTGCCGGTACTGCCACCCGGACGTCCCGACGAAGACGGGCATCCGCCGATGCTACGACGCTGCGGGCGTCAGTTGTCGTGCGGCTTCGTCGCGACCCTCGCCGCCGCCGCGACGCCGACGCGGGCGAAATGCCCCTTGACTTCGAGTGCGCTCGAAGTTCTACCGTACGCCTCGCAATGAGCGATAGCCTCGCTATGCGGGACTTCTCGGCCCGCCTCGGGCTGAGTGCCCACACGCTGCGCTACTACGAGCGCATTGGGCTGCTCGATCTGGTGGAGCGCGCAGCAAACGGCCACCGACGCTACTCGGCGGAGGACGCGGCCTGGGTCGAGTTCCTGAGGCGGCTCCGGGCTACCGGCATGCCGATCCGCCAGATGCAGCAGTTCGCGGCTCTGCGCCGGCTGGGTGACGCCACCCTGCAGGAGCGTCGTGAACTCCTCGAAGCGCACCAGCGCACGGTGCAGCAGCGAAAGGCTGAGCTCGAAGCCGACCTCGCGGCGATTGCCGAGAAGATCCACCACTACCAGGCCTTGGAGGATCACGGTGCCAAACGATGAAGGGATCGGGATCGACTCAGCCGAGGCCCGCTACGCGCGCGGGCTCGCGAAGCTCGCGGAGGTCGATGGCACCGCCGGCGAGGCGGTCGTCGCGCCCCTGGGCGACCTCGGGCGATACATCGTCGAGTTCGCCTTCGGCGACATCTACTGCCGCGACGGCCTGGGTCTGCGCGAGCGGGAAGTCGCCACCATCGCGGCCTTGACGGCGATGAGTGGACGCGAGCCCCAGCTTCGGGTGCATCTCCGCGCCGGGTTGCATGTCGGGCTGCGGACAGTCGCCCCTGAGTAGCCGCGCTGCGAGAGGGTCGTCGCCATTCCGCTCAGGCCGACGCCCGCTGCCAGGATCCGCCGCTGCTCCCAGACCGCCTCGGCGGGCGAAGCTGACACCCGCTTTGACACCCCACCTGGGCGGGCAGGACGGGTCAGGGCGGGTTTGCGCGGGCCCCGGCGGCGCCATCCTGATCGGGGAACTGGGGTGGCCTACGGGCCTCGAACCCGTAACCTTCGGATCCACAATCCGATGCTCTGCCGATTGAGCTAAGGCCACCGCGGAGGCGCCGGCGTCCATGCGACGGCACCACGTGACGCCACACCGTCGGTCGGGACGCGGGTGGGCGCGCCGAAGTCTACCCCAAACGGCCGTGACGGCGCATCCGGCGCGCGGCGCACGCCACGATCGTGACTCGGGTCGACCCGCGAGGTGCGCGTGCCCGCGAGGTGCGCGTGGTGGTATCCTACATACAGTAATACCGTAGGAGCAGTCGGATGCCCCATGCCGCGCCCATCCC
>JAJYJR010000794.1 GCA_021789355.1 Chloroflexota bacterium
GCCCCGCTGCCGGTCGACCTGGAGGAGGTGCTCGACCGGCTCCGCGGCGGCTCGCGGGGGCGGGGAGGGGAGCCGGCACCGGGCGGACTGCCGCGGGGCGGCGGCGAGTCGACCGCGGGCGGGCGGCCGGGCCCCGGGGCATGACCGCGTGCCGGGGCGCCGCGGGCGCCATGGTCGTGATCATCTCGGGGCCATCGGGAGTCGGGAAGGACACCATCATCGAGGCGCTGCGGGCTCACCATGACCGGCCCGACTACGACTTCATCGTGACCTGCACCACGCGGGCTCCGCGCGCCGGGGAAACCGATGGCGTCCACTACCACTTCGTTCCCGAGGCGGAGTTCCTGGCCCTGCGCGACGCGGGCGATCTCCTGGAGGCGAACCAGGTCCACGGTGCCCACTGGTACGGGACCCCGCGGCAGGCGGTCTGCCGCGCGCTCGAACGGGGGCACCACGCGATCCTCAAGATCGACGTCCAGGGAGCGCAGGTGGTCAAGCGGCGCGTGCCGGACGCGTTGCTGATCTTCCTGGTGCCGCCGTCCCTCGAGACGCTTTTCAGCCGGTTGCGCTCCCGGGCGACCGAGACCGCGGACCAGCTTGAGGTCCGCCAGCGGGACGCGGCGATCGAGCTGGCCAGGCAGGGCGACTACAACCACGTCGTGGTCAACGAGACCGGGGAGGTCGAGCGGACGGCCGCACGGGTCGCCGAGATCATCGAGGAGGAACGGGCGCGCCACCCGGCCCGGCGCGTCGAGCTCTGAGGCGTGGACGGCGAGCCGCCCGCCATGGGGGCCCAGGACGCCACGCGTTCAGGGGGGCACCCGCGCGGGGAACGATTCGTCGAGGTCGCCGTGGACGTGGCCGGGGGGGGCGGGGACCGGGCGTACACCTACCGCGTCCCTCCGTCGCTCGCGGATCTCGGCCCGGGCGAGGCGGTCCTCGTGGAGTTCGGCAGGCGGCAGGCACTGGGGGTGGTCCTCGGCGACGCGGAGCCACCCGAAGGGGTCGCGGCGAAGCCGGTGGCGGCGCGCGTGCGCTCCGACGGGCCGTTGCTTCCGCCGCTGCAGGTCGCGCTGGTCCGGTCGGTCGCGCGCCACTACCTTGCGCCGCTGGCGCTGGTGGTCCGCGCGGCGCTGCCGCCGGGTATGCTCGAGCGGCTGGATCTCGTCGCGGTGCCGGCCGATGCGACGGAAGCTCCCGCGAGCGCGGTCGGTCGCCCTCTCGATCCCGCCATGGCCGCGATCCTGGCACGGGTCCGGGCGTCTGGCGCGGCCGGGGTGCCCGCACGGTCGCTGCCATCGCCGGACCGGCGTGCGACGCTGCTGCGCGGGCTGCGGGCGCTCGAGGCCGGGGGCCTGGTGCGGCTCGAGTGGCGGCTCTCCGCTCCGGGGTCGAGGCCACGGCACGAGCGCCGCGCAGCGCTGAGCAGTCCGGGGAGGGAGCTGCTGGCGACACTGGCTGCCCGCCCGAGGGACCAGGGCCCTGAACGCCGGCTCGGGGAGGACTACGGCACGGAAGACCGCGCACCGGGCGCCGGTGCGGCAACCAGGCTCGGTCCGCGGCAGCAGGCACTGCTGCGCGAGCTCGGCTCCCTGGCGGAGGGGGAGACGGCCCCGGCGCCCCGCCTGGCGGCCTCGCACGGCGCTTCGACCCTGTCCCGCCTCGCCCGCCGCGGGCTGGTCGAGCTGACCGTCGCGGAGCGCCCGCGCCGCCCGCTCGCCGGACGGCCACCCGGACCGCGAGGCGCGGCGCCGAGCGGCGCGGTCCTCAGCGCCGCCCAGCGGGAGGCCGTGGCGGCCGTCGTCGGCGCGGTCCGTGCCCGGCGCGCGTCGACGTTCCTGCTCGACGGGGTGACCGGTGCCGGCCGGACGGCCATCTACTCGGCCGCGATCGAGGCAGCGGTGGCGGAGGGCCGCCAGGCGCTGGTCCTGGTTCCCGAGATCGCGCTGGCGGTGCCCCTGGTGGACCGGCTACGGGCGGGGGGAGCCGTCGACGTGGCGCTGCTCCATGGCGGCCTGTCGGAGGGCGAGCGCGCCGACGAGTGGCGCCGCATCCGCGACGGAGAGGTGCCGGTCGTGGTCGGGACGCGGAGCGCGGTGCTCGCGCCGCTGGCCGATCCGGGTGTCGTCATCGTGGACGAGGAGCATGACGCGGCGTACAAGTCGGATCGCACGCCGCGTTACCAGGCCCGCGACGTGGCCCTGGAGCTGGGCGCACTGGCCGGCGCGCCGGTCGTCCTCGGCAGCGCGACGCCGGACGTCGTGACGGCCGGACGGGCGCAGGCCGGGGAGATCGCCCGGTTCGAGCTGCGGGAGCGCCCCTCGGGTCGACTGCCCACCGTCGAGGTCGTGGACCTCCGCGCCGAGCTGGCGGCCGGCAATCGGGGGTTCCTGTCGGGCAGGCTCGCCCATGCGCTGGCGGCGCTGGATCGCCCCTCGGGGGATCGCGCGATCCTCGTCATCAACCGGCGGGGGTCGGCCACGGTGGTCCTGTGCCGGGACTGTGGGTACGTCCAGGTGTGCCCCGAGTGCCAGCGCCCGCTGGTGTACCACGCCGCCGCCGCGGCCCTGCGGTGCCACCACTGCGGTGCCACCGCGCCGCTGGCCGCCCGCTGCCCCGCCTGCGGCTCTCCGCGTATCCGGTACCTGGGCGGCGGCACCGAGCGCCTCGAGCGCGAGGTCCGCACGCGGTTTCCCGGCTACCGGGTCGGCCGCCTGGATCGCGACGTGGTGGCCCGGCGCGGCGCGGCGGAACGGCTGCTCGACGCCTTGCGCGACGGCGGGCTGGACGTGCTGGTGGGCACGGGGATGGTCGCCAAGGGCATCGACGTGCCCGAGGTGACCCTGGTCGGCGTGGTCTCCGCGGACATCGCGCTGAACCTCCCGGATCTGCGGGCCTCGGAACGGACCTACCAGCTCCTGGCCCAGGCGGTGGGGCGAGCGGGACGCGGCGAGCGGCCCGGCAGGGCGATCGTCCAGACGTACCAGCCGGAGCATCCGGCCATCGTCGCCGTCGCCGGCGCAGATCCGTCCGCGTTCTACGCCGCCGAGCTGGAGTCACGGCGCGTGTTTGGCCTGCCACCGTTCGGCCGGCTGGTGAAGCTGACGGTCGCGCTCGAGGATCGCGAGGCGGCCCAGGCGGAGGCGGCGCGGATGGCCGGCGCCCTG
>JAJYJR010000795.1 GCA_021789355.1 Chloroflexota bacterium
GGCCGACGGCCCCTCGGCGGTGCCAATTCTCGCCATGTCCAGCGACCGTCTCGTCTGGGCTGCGTTCCACGGGCCGCAGGGACAGACGACGAGCGAGCTGCTCACAGTGACCGTGCCTGGCCTCGCCAAGCGCCTGCTCGAGCGTTCACCTTCGACCCGCGAGCAGTATGTGTTCCCATCCCTCCTCGGCAGCGAGCTCGTCTACGGGGTGGAGGACTTGAGCACGAGGCAAGAGCACGTAGATCTGCTCGATCTGCGCACGCCGATCGCCATGCCAAAGCGGCTCGACCGTTCGGGCGACGCCACCATGCCGGTGTTGACGCCCGGCTTCGTGATCTGGAAGGAGGGCCCCAACATCTTCTCCTGGGGCCAGCTCGTCCGCTACTCGCTGCGCGACGGGTCGATCGTGCAGCTCGACCTCGGCACGTGGAGCGGCGTTCTATATCCGTCCGCAGGCCGGCGTTTCGTCACGGCCTGGGCTAATGACACCACGCAGTTCTACGTGGTCGACTGGGTCAGCAATAAGGCCGTCCTCCTCGAGAAGTTCCCGCCCGCCGGGCCTCTGAACGACGTGCGCCCCGAGATCGCTGGTGATCTCCTCGTTTGGTCGCGCGGCGTCTCCAGCCTCGATGCGCAAGGCCGGCCCACGCAACCACTCGAGCTTGAATGGGCTCGGCTGGCACCTTGAGCCGCGCTCCGATTGCTCTGAAAAGGCCACGTTTCGGGTCGGCTCCGGGCCGGAGACTCTGGCTCGGGAATCACTCACAGGGCACGGCCTCCCCTAGCAAGCCCTGCAGCCCCGCCTGTCGGATGGCCGCCGCCTTCTGCGGGTGCTCAGCAACGTAGCGCTCCAGCCACTCAACAGCGGGGCCGACACGCACCTCGGGGAAGGCGGCGTAGAGCTTGTCCAGCTCCGTCGCCAGTTCCGGAGCGTCGGCGGCGAAGAAGAGGGCGATCGGCAGACTGATCTCGGGCGCTCGCACGATGAGCCGCGGGATGGCCCCAACGCCCAGGAAATTGCGGCCCATAAGCAACTCCAGCGCGCGGACGAACCCGGGAAGCTCGATCAGGAGGAACCGCACCCGCGGACGGGCCGCCGCCATGTCCGCCGAGCTCGCTGACGCCACCAATGATCGCAGCCGCTCGTGCGTGAACTTGGGCATGACCGAGAACCCGTCGAGCGCCGGCCCATCCAGCCACGGGCCCAGGTCTCCCAGCCGATCGGTGCGTGCCCGCGGCCGCATTCCGGCGGCAGTCTCAATCGCCGTCGCTCCTTCCTCGTCGAGGGTCTCCTCGCCCTGGCCCGCCATCACCAGGATCCCCTGATAGAGGCCATCGGCGACGCCCGGTGCCACGCGGCCAAGTCCCAGCCACGCGCTGAACTTGGGCGCAAGTCGAGCCGCCATCCGAGACCATTCGTCGAGCCGTTCGTCTGTCGGGTCCGTGGGCAACGGCTGCGGGAACCAATCGAGCACCGCAGCCCGCACGCGCTCGACGTCGATAGGCCAGCCGTCGGCCCAGAGCAGCAGCGCCAGCCTCGCCCACGACTTGGTCTGCTTGCGCCACCGGCAGAGCGCGAGGAGCTGGTTCGTTACGCCTGACCGCCGCTCGGTGATGAAGCCGTGCCGGCCGTGCGATACCTGATCCCCGGTCGGCGGGAGCAGCCCGGCCTTCACCCATTCGTGCACCTGCGAGGCGGTCACGTCGGCGAAGCCCGCGTCGTTTGCGGCGGCCGCCAGCTCCCGGTAGAGGGGTGCCTCACTCGCCCGTACTGAGGGGGAAATCGGCGCCGAGTTGCGCGGAGCCCGTTTGGTCCAATGGTGATCGGTCCGGGGGTGCACGTGTTCCCTCGACCTAAGCGAAGAGGCGGCTCCGGGGTGGCTTCGACAACGACCCCGGAGCGCGCCTGTCGGAGGAAACGGCCCTCCTGTGCGCACTCTACATCCGCGTCGCGCTCGCATCGAAGCAGCCCGACTCATCTCGGCTCCCCGCCGCTGCCTAGTGTCTCGTGCCGTTGATGTCTAGACGGTAGACGCGATGCTCGATACGATGCCGGGCATGGCTCATCCCCCTGCTCCACCGTTGGCGGTCCCGGACCCGGACCGGCTCGCGCTCCAGGCGATCGTTCGCGCGGCCACGAGCGAGCAGCGGGCGGTGGCTCGTGCCCGGATCGTCCTCCGCTCGGCCGAGGGCGGCTCGATCGAGGGCATCGCCGCCGAGCTCGGCGTGGCGATCATGACCGTCCGCCTCTGGCGCCGGCGGTATGCCGAGTCGGGTCTCGGCGGTCTGGGCGACGCGCCTCGGCCCGGCCACCCGCCGACCTACACGCGGGAGGACCGGGACCGGGTCCAGGCGATCGCGATGGGACCGCCGCCCGAGGGCCAGACGCACTGGAGCGTCCGAGAACTGGCGAAGCGGACCGGCATGAGCCCGTCCACGGTCCACCGCGTGTGGCGGGAGCGCGGACTCCAGCCCCACCGCACCGAGACCTTCAAGTTCAGCACCGACCCGGCGCTGGAGTCGAAGATCCGCGACGTCGTCGGCCTGTACCTCGACCCGCCCGCCGGCGCCATCGTGCTGAGCGTGGACGAGAAGACCCAGATCCAGGCGCTCGACCGGACCCAGCCCCTGCTGCCCATGCGGCCCGGCCAAGTGGAGCGGCATACCCACGACTACACGCGCCACGGCACGACCTGCCTGTTCGCGGCCCTTGAGGTGGGCACCGGGCAGGTCACGACCGACACCCGGGCCCGCCACACCGGCGCCGACTTCCTCTCGTTCATGAGGCAGGTCGCCCGGGCGTATCCCGAGGGCGAGCTCCACGTGGTGCTCGACAACGTGTCCACCCACTCCACCCCGGACGTCAAGGCGTGGCTGGCGGACCATCCCCGCGTCACCTTCCACTTCACCCCGACCAGCGCCTCCTGGATGAACCAGGTCGAGACCTGGTTCGGCATCCTCACCCGCAAGGCCATCCGGCGGGGCAGCTTCCGCAGCATCAAGGAGCTCGTCGCGATGATCGAGGCCTTCACCCGCTCCTGGAACGCCGGCTCGAGCCCGTTCACCTGGGTCAGGACCGCGGACGAGATCCTTGCCAAGGCCGTCCGCAACCCGCGAGCGACTAGCGAATCGGGACACTAGCGGCGGTGCCGACCGGTCGGCGGA
>JAJYJR010000796.1 GCA_021789355.1 Chloroflexota bacterium
GCCGGAACCTGACCGGTCGAACCTCCGAACGTCTTGCAGACGTCACGGATTTCGATGGCCGCTGCAGCCACGGCGGCCGATCAGTGGATGCCGGACTGTTGAAGCACGGACAGCGTCATGATCTCGGCAGCCGTCACCGGCTTCTGCAGCGCCTTCTGGGACGTCAGGATGTCGATCCCGGCCTGCCACACGGCCTCGTCCATCCAGTAGAGGCCGTGCTGGGTGGTGTCGGACGACGTCATGAACTCCTGCTCGGCCTTCAGCTGCGCGGTCTGTTGCGTCACGTCGAGGTCGAGGCTCGGCGACCGATCGACGGTCTCCTTGGCGACCGCGGCGGGGTTCGCGAACGCGTAGGTCCAGCCCTGCGCCGTGGCGGCCAGCCACCGGGCCAGGACGTCGGCGCTCGAACTGATCGCCTGCTCGGTGGCGAAGATCACATCTCCGTAGAACTTGTAGCCGGCGTCGAACGCCGTCATGAACACCACGTCGAGGCCCTTCGCCTGGAGCGCGATGGGCTGGTTGTAGGCATAGGACCAGAACCCGTCCACCTGACCCTGGACCAGCGGGGTCGGATCGAACTCGACCGGGACGATGGTGAAGTCGCTCGTCTTCAGCCCGTTGAGCTCGACGATGGTGGCCCAGGGGCCACGGGCGCCGGACTGCAGGCCGATCTTCTTGCCGACCGCATCCTTCATGGTGTGGATGGGATTCTTCGCGAGGCTCAGCAGCCCGGACGGCGCCTTCTGATCCATGACGCCGATCGCCTGTACCGGGATCCCCGATGCGTACGCCTTGAGGAAGGTGTCCGCCCCTCCGACGATGCCGACGAGAGCCCCGCCGCCGGCCACCACCGTGACGGGCTGGACGTTCGGACCGTAGGCCAGGAGCTGGTCGGTGATCGCGTCTGCCTTGAAGTACCCCTCCGTCTCGGCAGCGAAGACGCCGGCGTACTCGACGTTCTGCGTGCCGATCTGGGCCTTCACCGTCGCCGGGGCCAGGGACGCCGGTGTAAGGCTCGAGCCGCTGCTCCGCGAAGCCAGGGGGCTGGCCGATGGGGTCGCACCCGCACACGCGGCGACCACGCCGGGCAAGGAGACGGATCCGACGGTGAGCGCAGCGAGCTTCAGGAAGCTCCGCCGCGAGTACGGCCGACTCTGCATGGGCTCACTCCTCCGGCCCCCCGCATCTGTCGCACCCCCCGCCGACGCTAGGATGCCACAAGAGAGCTAAATTCGCGTCCCGATCTCACACGCCATGCTCCGGCCCGTGGGAACCGTCTGCCGGTCGCGTCCGGCCGTCCTGGAAGGTTCGGCTACGGCACCGGGAAGGCGCGCCACGACGACCTGGTGCTGGCGTCCTAGTCCCGATTCGCTAGTCGCTCGCGGGTTGCGGACGGCCTTGGCGAGGATCTCGTCCGCCGTCTTGACCCACGTGAACGGGCCCGAGCCCTCGTTCCACTGGCGGGTGAAGGCGTCGATCTGGGCGACGAGCTCCTTGACCGAGCGGAAACTGCCCCGCCGGATGGCCTGGCGGGTGAGGATGCCGAACCACGTCTCGACCTGGTTCATCCAGGACGCGCTCGTCGGCGTGAAGTGGAAGGTGATGCGCGGGTGGCCGGCGAGCCAGGCTCGGACCGCCGGCGTCTTGTGGGTGGACACGTTGTCGAGCACGACATGGAGCTCCCGCTCCGGGTAGGCGTGCTCGACCCGGCGCAGGAAGGCCAGGAAGTCCGCCCCGGTGTGGCGCGTGCGCGTCTCCTTGGTCACGTGCCCGGTCCCGACCTCGAGGGCCGCGAACAGGCAGGTCGTGCCGTGACGGGTGTAGTCGTGGGTGTGGCGCTCGACCTGCCCCGGGCGCATGGGCAGCAGGGGCTGCGTCCGATCGAGCGCCTGGATCTGCGTCTTCTCGTCGACGCTGAGCACGACCGCGCCATCGGGCGGATCGAGGTAGAGCGCGACCACGTCGCGCACCTTCGCCTCGAGCGCCGGGTCGGTGGAGAACTTGAACGTCTCGATGCGGTGGGACCGATAGCCGAGCTCGCGCCAGATGCGCTGGACGGTGGAGGGGCTCATGCCCGTCCGGGCGGCCATGCGCCGCACGCTCCAGTGGGTGGTGCCCTCGGGCGGTGGACCCATCGTGAGGCTCACCAGGCGGTCCCGGTCCGCGCGCGTGTACGTGGGCGGATGGCCGGGGCGGGGCGCATCGGCGAGGCCGGCGAGACCGGCCTCGGCGTACCGGCGGCGCCACAGCTTGACGGTCATGATCGCCACGCCGAGCTCGTCGGCGACCCGCGCGATCGGCACCCCCGCGGTGGAGCGGAGCACGATGCGGGCCCGCATGACCGCCCGCTGCTGACTCGTCGGGGCGCGCACCAGCGCCTGGAGCACCCGAAGGTCGGCCTCGCTGACGATCAACGGAGGAGCAGGAGCATGAGCCATGCCCCGCATCGTACCGAGCGCCGGCCCTATACGCTAGACATCAGCGGCACGAGACACTAGAGCGGCACGCGGACTACCTCCGCGCTCGCGGCGACGAGCCCCAGGCGCGGCGACAGGAGAGCCGTGCGCGGCAGGTGCGAGATCGCATCGGCCTGCAGGCTCGCCGCGTGCCTGAGTTCCCGATCCTCGACGGAGACGGCCGCGGCGCCGCGACGGCAGTCGAGATCGTTCGCGGTCCATTCCGGATCATCTCCTCGGCGGCACACCAGCGCATCCGGATCGAACACAGCGACCGGTTCGAGACAGTAACGGTGGACGCCACGGCCCGAGTACTCCGCGGCGACGTCCCGGTCGAGACGGTCCCGGGCGGACCAGGCGACGCCTCATCGTGGGTCGTCCCGTTGTGGGGTGCCACCGTCCGCCTTCGTCCGACTCGGGCGGGACTGCGCGTCGAGCTCCAGTGCGAAGGCTACTCCGCGGAGGTCTCTCTCCCGAAGCCTAAGGAGCCGGGGCAGACGTCCCGGGACGCCGGTGAGGTGTCGCGACCGCGGACACGCGCGCGGTCGCGACGGGCGGACGTCTGACTCCTCGCGGAGCTCGGCGCGGGCGGACCCACCTGGGGCTGGGTCTAGCCTGAACAGCCCCCGAGATGTAGCGACACAGCTCGGTCATCGTGGCCTCATCTTCCTGGTGCCGATGAGCGCCTGCGAGGGTGTCTGGCCG
>JAJYJR010000797.1 GCA_021789355.1 Chloroflexota bacterium
ATTCCCGAGCGCGGTCAGCCAGTCGAAGAGCGGCGTGTCGATCGACTGAAAGACCATGCCACGATGCCGGCTCGGCCCCAGGACCGGCTCGCCTGAGCCGGTCGTGATCGAGCCTTCCGAGAGCGGCACGATGCCGGCGATGAGCCGCAGCAGCGTCGACTTGCCACAGCCACTGGGGCCGAGGAGGATGAAGAACTCACCCGCCTCGACCTCGAACGACACGCCGCGGATCGCCCAACTGGTGCGGTCGTCGCTCGGGTCATTGATGTAGGCCTTGCCGGCGCCTTCGACGCGGATGCGAGAGGCAGCCCGTTCGCCGGCGTGGCTTGGCACCTCGGTTGCCATCACCCGGCCTAGGGCAGCGAGACGGCCGCGGGATCGACCGCGCGCAGCGGCGCCGCGTCGATGTACTGCGGGACGTTCAAGGGCGGCGCGCTCGCCGACGGGTTGCCTGCCGCCACCTGGTTGCGGAAGGCGGCGAGCTGCTCGAGGTACGTCACGTCGCTCTGCCGCAGGCTGACCGTCTGTTCCGCGGGCTTGATGTTGGCGAGCACGCCGGCTACCGGGGCGTGCAGCTGGCCAGCGATGTACGTCGCTGCTGTCTGCAGATTCGAGGGATCCTGCTTGAGCCAGTTCTCGGCATCGATGAGCGCGCTCAGGAGGCGCTGGGTCGCGTCAGGCTGCTGCCGCACGAACGACGCGGAGCCAATGAGCAGGCCCAGGCCCTGCTTGATGACGGCACCGTCGCTGGCGATCAGCGCGATGCCCTTGCTGCTCTGGGCCACCTGCACCGCCTGCCCGTACACCCACGCTCCATCGATCTGGCCCGTCCGCAGGGCGGCCACCATCTCCAGGGGCGAGCCGAAGTTGACGAGTGTGACGCTCGAGACCGGCACGCCGATGTTCTGGAGGTACTTGACGGTGATGTAGTGCTGCTGCGTGCCCGCCGTGATCCCCATCTTCTTGCCCTGGAGATCGGCGGGCGTCTTGACCGTGTCGGTCCGCACCGCGAGCTGGTCGAAACCGGGCTGGGTTCGCGTCAGGACCGCCACGTACCGCAGCTGGTTCGACGTCATCGCCCCCAGCGACCCGAAGTCGAATGCCCAGCCGAAGTCGGCCGTGCCCGCGAGCACGGAGTTGAGCGTGTCGAGGCCCACGGAGTAGGTTTGGATCGTGACCTGCAGCCCGTGCTTCGCGAAGTACCCCTGCTGCTGTGCGACATACACGACCACGGCGCCGCCGAAGGCATCGAGACCGATGCGCACCGGGGTGGGCGTTGATCCTGCGGCGGTGCCGGATGTCGTACTGCCCGGGGTCCCTGAGGCTGTGGGCGATCCCGCCGCCCCGGAGCATGATGCGAAGATCAGACTCGCCAGCACTACGAGCGCCGCCCGTCGCCCTCGAACCATCGCCATCAGACGCCTCCTCTCTGCTGTCCGGCCGGAGCGCCGGGGAACCTGGTCCCCTTATTGCCAACCGATCCCGGCTGACCGCGCGGCGGAGTGCGCGGGAGTCGGACCATGGTCGGGCTGACCACCGTGGTGTCGACGTAGTTGAGCCCAAGGAGCAACGGTGGCCCACCGTCGACCAGCGACAATTCCCTGGAGAGCAGCAGCGGTGTGCCCTGCGGGACGTGGAGCGCATGGGCGACGCCCTCGGATGCGGCGACCGCCTCGAGGGACGTCACCTGGTGCGTCACGCGCACGGCCAGCTGCTCTTCCAACTGCCAGCGGAGCTCGCCCGGGCCGGAGATGACGACGTCCCGGCCCTGCCACTCCATCGGCACGTAGGCTTCGCAGTAGCCGACGCGCAGGCGGCCCGCGAGGTACACCCGTTTGACGAGGATTGCCTGCGCGACGCGATCGAGTTCCAGGGCGACCGCTACCTCTGAGGACGGCTCGACCGTGCTGACCTCCCAGCCGACGATGGCCGGTTCGTACCCGGCGTCGCGGATGACTTCCGTGAACGTGGTGAGCCGATCGATGCGCGACTGCGCGATGACGGCGCGAGGCACGACGTAGGTGCCGCTACCATGTCGTCTGACGACATAGCCCGACTGCTCGAGCTCGGTCAGCGCCTCACGCACCGTCGCCCTGCTGGTACCGAGCTCACGGGCGAGCAGCTCTTCGGATGGCAGCTTCTCGTTCGGCTTCAGGTGCCCAGCGCGAATACCGGTGAGCACCCAGCCGGTGACGAGTTCGCTTCGCGATGCCGTGGACAGTACGGTCACCAACTTCCTCGCCACTAGTCGTCGGACGACTTGCATGCTAGGCGAGCGCCCCGCTCCGCGTCAATCCCCCTCAAAGCCTCCTGTTGTCGGCCAGTGAATCTGTCCGACCTAAGCGGCCAGGGTCTTTGTCACTGTCGGGAGCATGCAGAAGCGACCGTCACGGGACAACCATGGACGATCCGAGCAGCGGCAGCAGGCGCTTGTCATCGCCTCCTGACCTGCCTGGCGCCGATGGAGCGAGCGGTATGAACGCCCCGGATGCGTCACCGTACTTGCGAATCGATGGACTAAGTCGCCGATAAGCCGGCCCGGCTACCCTCGCGGCAGATGGCTGACGTGCGCGACGAGCGCCTGGTGCGTCCCGACGGCCGGACCGTCGCCTGGAGCGAGACGGGCATTCACGGGGGGCGGCCCGTGGTGCGCCTGCCTGGCACGCCGGGGTCGCGTTTCTCGCTGCGCGCCGACGAGACACCGTGGGTCGAGCGCGGCCTGCGGGTCATCACGGTCGAGCGCCCCGGCTTCGGCGCCTCGACGCGGCTGCCGGGGCGTGGCTTCGCCGAGCACGCCGACGACCTGGCGGCGATCCTCGACCACCTGAGCGTCGACCGTGCGCCCCTCTATGGGGGCAGTGGCGCGGCACCGCACCTGCTCGCCTTCGCCGCGCGCCACCCCGAGCGCGTGGCGGCCGGCACGATCGTCGACGGCATCGCGCCCCTCACCGAGGCGGAGGTGCGCCAGCAGGTGGACTTCAACGTGACCGGCGACGGGCTGGCGCGCGCGGGTGACGTGGACGCGCTCCGGATCATGCTGGGCGAGGCCCGGGCCTCGATCCTGGCCGATCCGATCGCGGGGTACCGGGCCATCATGGCCAGCGCTCCCGCGGAAGACCAGGCGATCATGGCCGACCCGACCTGGCAGGGGGCCGTCGC
>JAJYJR010000798.1 GCA_021789355.1 Chloroflexota bacterium
CCGCCCTGACCTCGTCGAAGAGGTCGAGCACCGGCCGGGTGTGGCACGAGACGACGTCGTCCACCTGGAGGGTGGTCCGGTTGAAGTCGTGGTCCTCGATCACGACCTCGCCGTCTCGCACCTCGCGAACCGTCGCGCTGGTGATGACCGTGACCGGGTACTTGTACGGCCGGGAGTTCAGGACCTCCGCGTCGGTCTGGGCGAAGCGTTTGCGCTCCACGTACATGTGGATGACCTCGCACTCCGCCGCGAACTCGCGGTTCTCGGTCACGATCGTGACCTGCTTCCCGATGCTCCCGAGGAACGACGCCAGGTCGGTCGCGGCATAGTGGTCGCCCCACAGGAGCACATGCGTGCCGAGCTTGTGGAGCGTCCTGGCTCCCGGGTGGCAGTCGCACGCGATCTTCGGGCAGGCCATCGCCTCCTCGAAGGGCACCACCCGGTCACGCTCCCCGAGCACGTCAGGCACGTGCGAGACCGCGCCGGTGGCGTTCAGGACGACGTCGAACTCGCGCAGCTCGTCCACCGTGGGCACGTGTTCCAGGCGCACCTTGACCTGCAGGTCGAGCATCTGGTTCCGGATCCAGTCCAGGTACCAGCGCATCTTCTCCTTGCCGGGCACCATGCAGCAGTACAGGAGCGCCCCGCCCAGCTCCCGGGTCTTCTCGAAGAGCGTGACGTCGTGCCCCCGCTCGGTCGCGATGCGCGCCGCCTCCATCCCGGCGGGGCCGCCGCCGACGACCGCGACGCGGACGGGCTTGGAGGTCCGTTTCATCTGGGCGTACGCGGGGTTGCCGCACGCGGCGTTGATGGAGCACTGGATCTCGTGCTTGGCCATCAGCGACTCCTGCCAGCAGCCGCCGAGGCAGGAGATGCACTTGCGGATGGACTTGACGCGCCCCAGCTTCGCCTTCACCGGCCAGTAGGGATCGGCGAGCAGCTGCCGGGACAGTCCCACCAGGTCGGTCTTGCCCTCGGCGAGGATCTGCTCGCAGTACTCCGGATCCCGGAGCGAGTGGCTCGTGATGACCGGGATGCGGACCGCCGCCTTGACCGCCTCGGCCGCGTAGGTCGCCCAGCCCTGCGGGTACTGCATCGGGTCGAAGCCGGCGCCGGCGCTCTCCTGGATCCCCTGGCTGATGTCGACGGCGGCGCATCCGGCCTGCTCGAGCATCCGCGCGATCTCGACGCCCTCGTCGAGCGTGCGGCCGCCCGGGACGAACTCCTCGAAGGAGTATCGGACGAGGACCGGGAACGACCGGCCGCACTTCCTGTGGATCTGGTCGACGATGGCCAGGGTGAAGCGCATCCGGTTCTCGAGCGTGCCGCCGAACCGGTCGGTGCGCCGGTTGAGCACCGGGCTCATGAACTCCGAGAGGAGGTACCCATGAGCCGCGTGCAGCTCTACCGCATCGAAGCCGGCCTGCTTGACGCGCCACGCCGCCTCCGAGAAGAGGTCGACCAAGTCGAGGATCTCGGAGATCGACGCCTCGCGGATCTCCTTGCCCTTCTCCTCCGCGTTCTCGTAGACGATCTCGTGCCCCGCCGACCACGGGATCTTGATCACGCGGTCGTTCGCACCGAGGGTGTTGTACCGCGGAATGGCGCACTGGCGACCGGGGTGCTGGAGCTGGACCGCGCACTTCGAGCCGTACCGGTGCATGCTCTCGGCGAGGCGCGCCAGACCGGGGATGTAGTTGTCGCCGTCCGCGACCAGGCAGGTCACCGTGGGGCGTCCCGTCTTCATGTCCGGCGTGGTCGCGCCGACGATGATGAACCCCGCCCCCCCCCGGGCGATGTCCGCGTGGTGGTGGATGTCCCGCTCGCTGACCTCGCCGTCGGCATGCGACGAGCTGATGTCCGTCGGTACGTGGACCACGCGGTTGGGGAGCTCCAGGTTCCCGAGCTGGATCGGGCTGAAGAGATGCGGGAACGACGACATGAAGCTCCTCCCGTCCCTGCCGACCCCTGCGACGTCTGGGCGCGTCGGCCGGCCGATGCGTCTGCCTACGGCGATTCGAAGTCTCGGCGCGGGCCTCCGCGGCAGCAATGTCACTACCGGCCGAGATAGTGTCAGGACCGGCTGGCGAACCGGCCCGGACGGTGCGGTCCCCGCCGGGTGGTTCGCCGAGGCTGGCTCCCTGCCATTCGGCCCCGTGCGCGTCTGGGCCATTTGGCCCTCCTGCCGGCGGCCCCGTCTGCCGGATCATCGCCGGTACGCCCCGCGGGGCCCCATGGGGAGGAGGCGGCGAGGCGGAGGACGGAGATCCAGTGTGACGATCTTCTTCTGGAAGCACGACCTCGACCCGACGTTCCCGCTGTCCGTGCTGGACTACGAGACGGAGGACACCGAGGATCGGCTGCACTGGCACGACTACCTCGAGATCGCGGTCTGCCTGGAAGGGCGCGGGCGCTTCCTCTTCGGTCGCCGCAGTTATCCCGCGGAGCCCGGGGACGTCTTCCTCGTGGACAACGCGGAGCCGCACGTGGGGATCGCCGAGGCACCGGGTCGTCTGCGTCTCCTGCTCACATTGTTCCGTCCGGAGCTGATCGCCGCCGCGGGATGCCGGACCTTCGATACCGACTACCTGGCCCCCTTCTGGTGCGGGGGGCGGCCGTTCGCCAACCGCCTGCCAGCGGCCGAGGCCGCCGCGTCCGAGCTGCGGCCAGTCCTGCTCGAGCTGAAGGCGATCTGGGATCGGGCGGAGCCGGGGGACAGGCACCTGCTGGACGCGAACCTGCGACGGGCCCTCGCCATCCTAGTGCGTCACTCCCGGGCCGCCGAATCCGCGTCCGACGGCGCCTCGGTCGAGGACGTGCGGCACGAGCAGGTGCTCCCCGTGCTGAGCTACGTGGACGAGCACTTCCGGGAGAGCCTGACCCTGGAGCGGGTGTCGGAGCACGTGCACGTGAGCTCGTCACGCGTCCGGCATCTGTTCAAGGACGTGACCAGCGTCGGGTTCAAGGAGTACGTGACGAACCTGCGCTTGTCCGAGGCGAAACGGCTCCTCCTGACCAGCGACGCGAGCGTGCGGGAGGTCGCGTACACCGTCGGCTACACGAACCTGCACCAGTTCTACAAGGTCTTCCAGCGGTACGCGTCCATGTCGCCGGCCGACTACCGTGGGTACTACACGCGCCCCGGCGAGAC
>JAJYJR010000799.1 GCA_021789355.1 Chloroflexota bacterium
GAACTCGTCGTCCGTGGGCGCCACGATGCGCGCCGAGAGGTCGCCCGCCTGCAGCCGGTCGAGCGTCTGGGTGAGCTCGCGCATCGGGTAGATCAGTCCGCGCGCCAGCGCGACCGACAGGAGGAGCGACCACAGCACCGTGAGCGTCAGGGCGAGGGCGAGGGCCACGGCCACGTCCGAAGTGCCGGGCAATGGCAGGGCGAGCGCGACGTACCCGGCGGGCTGCCCCCCGGTGCCGAACACCGGAATGACGGCGAGGGCAGACCGGCCGGTCGTCGCCGTGAATCCGCCGGCGCTCGAGCGGGCCGCATCCGGGAGGGTCGTGGGCGCGCCCTCGCCGCCGGTCGCCTGGACGGCTCCGTCCGTTCCGAAGACCGTGACCGCCCCGCCGGTGGTCGTGGCGAGCCGAACGGCGGCCGCCTGGTCGGGCAGCGTGTCCGCGGGCAGCGTCGAGACCTCGAGGCGGGCGAGCGCGAGGGCATCCGACCGTGCCTGGTCGGCGGCGGCGACCCCGGCCCGCCACGCGGCGACCACGCCGAAGACGAGGACCGGCAGCAGCGCCACCGTCGCGAGCGCGAGGAAGAGGCGTGTCTGGATCGGCAGCCGGCTCACGCTGGAACGCCCGCCGACCCGCCGCTCCGGGCGCGCGTCCTCATCGGGCCAGCATATCAGCCGGAGAGGACGGCGAGCTCATGGCAACAGGCGCCCGGCGCCTTCGCGGCTGCGGTCCGCCGCCGCGCGCCAACGCCTGCCGGGCCGTTAGTTGATGAGCTTGACGCTGTAGGACCCGGTGGTCACCGACCCGGTGCCGCCATCCTGGATCACGTACAGATCTGTCGGGTTGACGGGCGAGACGAAGACGCCGCGCACGACCTTGGTGCTGCCACCGACCGATCCGGTGAGCTTGAAGTACGCCCAGCCCACCATCGCGCCGTCGTTGTTCACGATCGCGACCGGGAACTCCATCCCGACCATCTCCGACAGATCGCTGAACAGGGTCGTGTGCGCGCCCGAGTTCAGCGGGCCGATCAGCATGTTCAGCGTGACCACGGTGCTCGAGCCGTGGCCCTTGATCAGGGAGTCCACGGTGCTGGAGTCGCCGTTGCACGCGTTGCCGTTCGCGGTGCAGAAGACCGTCCAGTTGAACTGCGACGGGCCCTGCGGGACATCCTCGTTCCCTGTCCCCGGCTCGCTGTACGCGACGTTCTGGTTCAGGTTGGCGGGCAGCGCCGCCTGGTTGAAGATCAGCGGCATTGCTCCGATGGCCGCGTTGGGCTCGTTGCTGGCGAGCGCCGTGGCCGTCGTCGAGACCGGCCAGGTGGGCATGCCCACCACGCCCGCGAAGAGGTTCTGGTGGGGGCGCGTGACCGTGACCGTCACGGACGTCGATCCCGCGTAGCTCGAGTCGACCGAGACCGTGACGGCGGTCGACTCCGAGCCGTCGACGTACCCGTTGTCGGCCGCGGTCTGCTGAGCGACCAGGGTGGCGGAAGCGCCGTTCATGACCGCGTAGGCGCCGGCCATCGCCGCCGCGTCGGCGACGTTCTGCATCGTCCGGCGCTGCGCGTACGCGCCGCCGCCATCCAGTACGAGGCCCGCCATGGCAATGACGCCGACGAGCACCAGGGTGAAGAGGACGAGGGCCTGGCCGTGCTCGCCGCGCCGGCCGGGGACTGTGCTGCGCATCGGCGTGCTCCTCATCACGGGATCTCGACGTGACTGGTCGACGCGAGCGTGATCGGCCCGACGAGGCTGACCAGCGGTGTGGCCGCGCTGAACGGAACGCTCACGGTGACGCGGACGAAGTCGCCCGGCAGGCAGGCCGTGTTGGACAGGGCTGCGTCGGTGATGTCGGTGCACTGGACCGTCACGCTGCCGCCCGGTCCGGTGAGCCCGGGCACGAGCGTGTCCTGCGTGGCGATGACGCTCTGCGTCTCGGTGCTGTTGCCCAGCGTGCACGGGCTCCCGGTGCACGGGTGGACGCTCGTGACGCGCGCGACCTCGCGCGCCGCCTCCGCGACGGCGTTGTACGTGTAGATGCCCCGGCCCAGGTCGACGATCCCCATGAGGATGAAGAGGAACGGGATCAGGACCAGCGAGAACTCCACGAGGGCCTGGCCCCGGGTGCGTTCGCGGGCGGACGCGGCGCCCCTCTGTGCGCTCATTGCGCCGTGATCGTCTGGGCCGCCGACGTGGAGGATCCGGCGGCGTTGGTGACCGTCAGGTAGGCCTGGTACGTGTTCTTCGTCTGGTAGGTGTGGGTCACCGGCCCCTGGCCCCCCGTCGAGGATCCGTCACCGAATGTCCACGTCCACGACTGGATGGGGCATGCGGACGGGCTCGTCGACGTGTCGGTGAACGTCACCGTCAGCGGCGCCTGCCCCTTCATCTGGGGGTTGAGCCCGGATCCGCTCACCGTGAACCCGGCGCTCGGCAGCATGCACGTCGGGGCGGGGGTGGGTGTCGGGGTTGGTGTCGGCGTCGGCGACGGACTCGGCGTGGGCGTCGGGCTCGCGGTCGCGGTCGGGGCCGGCAGCGTCTCGATCTGCGTCGTTGCGCTGGACGAGAACGTCACGTTCTGGGTGCCGCCGAAGAACGCGCTCATGAGCGGTGTCAGCAGCTGCAGATGACCGGTGACCGTGACCGTCGCCGTGTCGCCCAGGCCGGGCGCGCAGGTCGAGGGATTGCACGAGAGCTGCACGTCCGCCGGCTGCACGTCGACGGCCGATCCCTTCGCCTCGAGCAGCGTCCGGCACATCACGAGATCGGTGGTGTCGGTCGGGTCGGTGGGGCAGGGTTGTCCTGGGATGAACGAGGTCGGCGTCCGCGATGCCTGCATCGCGCCCTCGCGCGCCGCGTTCGTGACGCTGATCTGCGCCATGTACAGGCGCCCGGCGTCGAGGACCCCGGCGAAGACCAGCAGGAACACCGGGAGCAGGAGCGCGAACTCGACGAGGGCCTGGCCTCGGGAGCGTGGCGACGGACGTCGAAGGAGACGGGGGAGGCGTCTGTGTCGATCCATGACAGGATCGACTGTCCGGGACCGACTTTACGCGCCTCCTTGCGGCTGCCTCGTACCTTCGGTCAGCGACCGCGCGCAAAGGTACCGGTTGGAGCGGCCGGGCGGCATCACGGCCGTCCCGCGCT
>JAJYJR010000062.1 GCA_021789355.1 Chloroflexota bacterium
TGACGATTTCGACCAGCGGGTCATCGACTGGCTGCTGGCGGAGTTCAGGAAGGACCAGGGGATCGACCTGCGGGCGGACCAGCAGGCGATGCAGCGGCTCAAGGAGGCGGCCGAGAAGGCCAAGGTCGAGCTGTCGACCACCCTGCAGACCGAGATCAACCTGCCCTACATCACGGCCGACCAGACCGGGCCCAAGCACCTGGTGGTGCCGCTGACGCGCGCCAAGCTCGAGGACCTCGTGCACGACCTGGTCGATCAGACCAGGGGCCCGGTGCAGCAGGCGCTCCGGGATGCCGGCCTGAAGCCGTCCGAGATCGACGAGGTGATCCTGGTCGGCGGGCAGACGCGCATGCCGGCGGTGGTCGAGGCCGTCAAGGCCATGTTCGGCGGCAAGGAGCCGCACAAGGGCGTCAACCCCGACGAGGTGGTCGCGGTGGGCGCGGCAATCCAGGCGGGCGTGCTGGGCGGCGAGGTCAAGGACGTGCTCCTCCTCGACGTCACGCCCCTCTCCCTGGGGATCGAGACCCTCGGCGGGGTCATGAGCCGCCTGATCGATCGCAACACCACCATCCCCACCTCGAAGAGCCAGGTCTTCTCGACCGCCAGCGACAACCAGCCGCAGGTGGAGATCCACGTCCTGCAGGGCGAGCGCGAGATGGCGTCCGACAACAAGACGCTCGGCACGTTCATCCTCGACGGGATCCCGCTCGCCCCGCGCGGCGTGCCCCAGATCGAGGTCACCTTCGATATCGACGCGAACGGGATCCTCGACGTGCGGGCGAAGGACCGCGCCACCGGCCGGGAGCGCGAGGTGCGCATCACGGCCTCCTCGATGCTGTCCAAGGACGACGTGGACCGCATGGTCCGCGACGCCACCGACCATGCCGAGGAGGACCGCAAGCGGCGCGAGGAGATCGAGACTCGCAACCAGGCCGACACACTGGCGTTCCAGGCGGAGCGCACCCTGCGTGACCTCGGCGACAAGGTGTTGGCCGAGGACCGGGCAGCGACCGAGCGTGCGGTCGAGGCCGTGCGCGAGGCGCTGAAGGGCAACGACCCCGACGCGATCCGCTCTCGCGCGCAGGAGCTGGCGACCCAGCTGCAGAAGGTCGGGACGGCCGCCTACCAGCGGGCCGAGCCGGCGCCGGGCGGCGACGGGACCGGTGGCGAGGAGGGTGCCGGAGCCGGCGGGGCGGGCAAGGGCGGCGAGGACGAGGCGGTCGAGGGCGAGTACAAGGAGGTCTGACGCAGCGAAAGGGTCCTGTCCGGCGGGTCGTGCCGCCCTTTCCGCTGCGCCCCGACGGCACGCCGACGAACGGTCATCTGGGTCCTGTCGGACGGGGATCGGCTGTTCGTGCGCTCATACCGCGGTCTCGCCGGGCGCTGGTACAAGGGCAGGGCGCCGGCGCCAGGGGTTGCGGTCTCCACCGGTCGGCGCCACGTGAGCGCCGCTCGCGTTCGGGTCGGCCGGCCCTGGCGTCATCCCAGGCGACACGCCTGGTAGTAGTAGAGCGGCACGTCCAAGGCCATGTGCACCGCGATCGGCAGCATCAGCGACCCGGTTCGCCGCACGATCAGGCCGGCCACGACGCCCGCGACGACGAGGACCGCGACCACCGGGAGGGGCGAGGCGGCGAAATCGCGCCCGGCCCCGTGGGCGAGCCCGAACACGATCGCCTGGAGCCACAGGGCGGCGCGCGGACCGACCATGCGCTCGCCCCAGGAGAGCAATGCGCCGCGGTACAGCACCTCCTCCATCGTCCCGTTGGCCGTGGCGAATAGCAGGGCCGGCACGATTGCCCACGGTGCCCCCAGGTCGAGCGTGAAGGGGGCGAAGAAGGGACGCGCGAGGGCCGGACCGAGCGCGAGAGCCGCCGGCGCGATCAAGAGCGGCGCGGTCACCGACAGCGCCACGACCCCGCGGGACGGCAGGCGCAGCCCGAGGGACGCGGGGCGGACCCTCATGCCCATGGCGGCGGCGGCCAGGACGCCCACGACGGCGAGCGCCTCGGCGACGCGCCACGCCGCCGGCGGGGACAGCAGGTCGCCGCACGTGGCCAGGCCGGGCGGGAATGCCGTGGGCGCGACGTCGGCCCACAGTCCACGCACCGCGAGCGGCAGGGACGCGGCCCAGATCCATGCCCGGTCGCGCGCGCCCACGAGCGAGACCCCGCTGCCTGCCGCCACAGCCAGGAGGACGCCGAGCCCCAGGGCGGGCCCGGCGCCGAGCCGCGACCCCAGGTAGCCAACGAGCAGCAGGCCGAGCGGCGCCGCGGCATCCCGCCACGCCCGATGGCTGGAGTAACTACGCGCTGGGACTGCGTCGGCGCCCGTCATGCGGGCATTGTCCCCCGCCGCGTCCTCGTCGAGACACATGGCACTGTTCCTCCGCGACGCGCGACGTGCGACACTGAGCGCGTCCAGGGGCACGTCCGGAGGACATGGCGGTGACGGCGTGCACGGGGCCGGAACGGATGGTCCTTCGGGGACCTCCCGTCCCGGATCGGCTATGCGAGGCGACCGGCGACACGCTCGTGGAGCTGCTCGACCGAGCCGTTGCGCGCCATCCCGCGCGGACCGCGATGCTGTCGCGTGGCGACGGACCTGCCCAGGCCTGGACGTACGCGGAGCTCGCATCCGCGACGCGCCGCGCCGCGGAGCGCCTTCGGCAGGCAGGCGTCCGCCCGGGAGACCGGGTCCTGACATGGGCCCCGTCGGATCCGTGGCTCGCGATCGCGTACTTCGGGGTCTGGCGTCTCGGAGGCGCGGTCGTCCCGCTGGATCTGCGCATGGCCCCGGACGTCGCCATCCGGATCGGGCGCGCGGCCGGGGCGTTGCTCGTGCTCTCCGGTCCTCCGATCGACGCCGGCCAGATCGAGGCCCTCGGCCTCCCGGGTCTCCCGGTCTCGCGCGATCTCGTAGAGCCTGGAGGACTGCGCACGGAGTCGGCGCGCCCGGGGGTGGGGAAGGGTCCGCCGGCCGGGGAACCGGGCTCCATCGTTGGGCCCGAGACCCTCGCCGAGATCCTGTTCACGAGCGGCACGAGCAGCGACCCGAAGGGCGTGACGATCACGCATGGCCAGATGATCCACAGCGTGCGGGCCCTCACCCTCACCTCGGGCGGCCTGAGGCCCGAGCGGATCCTCTCCCTCGCACCGCTGTCGCACGCATACGGCCAGATGGTGCCGCTGTTCGTCGGGCTGGTCACCGGCTCGCAGACGACCTACCTGCCGACCATGACGCCCGCACGGATCGTCGAGGTCCTGAAGGTCGATCGCGTCACGACGATGACCACGGTGCCCCAGGTGATGGACTTGATGCTCGGCCGGATCGAGACGGAGGCGGCGCGCCGGGGCGCGCTCGCGCGGCTGCTGCGGGCGCGGCGCCTGGCGCTGGCCCTGCGCCTGCCGATGGCCGTGCGCCGCCGGCTGTTTCGGGACGTGCTCGCCGTGCTTGGCGGCCACCTGGCCCTGCTGGGCAGCGGAGGCGCCCGGCTGCCCGAGGCGCTCCAGCTGGCCTGGGAGGCGATGGGCGTCCGCGTGGTGCAGGGGTACGGCGCCACGGAATGCGCCGCCATCGCGGGCCACGCACGCGATCGCCGGCGTCCCGGCACGGTCGGCCCGCCCCTGGCCGGCCTCGAGGTGTGTATCGCGGAGGATGGCGAGCTCCTCGCGCGCGGGCCAAACGCGACGGCAGGGTACTGGGGCCGCCCGGTCGAGAGCGCCGAGGTCCTGGAGGGCGGGTGGGTTCACACGGGCGACGCCGCGCGGATCGAGGAGCACGGCGAGCTGGTCATCCTGGGCCGCACGCGGGACCGGATCGCCCTGCCCAACGGCATGAAGGTCTACCCGGAGGACGTGGAGCAGGCCCTCCGAACGGCCGCCGCGAACGTGGTCAGGTCCGCCGTGGTCCTGGAGGGCGCTCCCGGCCAGCTCGTTGCGATCGTGGTGCCCGCCTCGCCCGACACGGACGACGAGGCGATCGATGGCGCGGTCCGCGCGGCGAACGCGACGCTCGCGCCGCACCAGCGGGTACGTCGCTGGCGCCGATGGCCGGACCCGGATTTCCCGCGGACGCACACGCTCAAGGTGCGGCGAGGCATGGTCGCGGACTGGTACGCGGGGCAGCGCCGCCGCGAGGACGACGACTCCGACGCTGGAGGTGAGGCGTGAGCGACATCGCGGTCGGGGAGACGACTGCTCCGCGCGGACGCGTCCTGACACCGGCGACACCCGCGGCCCGACGTACGACGCGGCGCATGACCTGGCGCGAGCTGGTCCAGATCAGCGTCTACTGGCTCGCGATCAACGCCCTGTGGGGTGCGGTAGACCTGCAGATCCTGCCGGCACGCATGACGGACCTCGTCTGCGGCCCGCTGGCGGACCAGGCGTGCCTGGGGCACGAGCGGGCCATCCTGGGTGGTCTCGTCGTCGGAAAGGAGTTCGCGACGGGGTTGCTCGCCCTCGCCGGGGCGCTGGTGGCGCTCGTCGTCCAGCCCGTGGCGGCGGCGATGAGCGACTACACGCGGACCCGCTGGGGGCGGCGCAAGCCGTACATCTTCGCGTTCACGCTGCTCGATGTCGTGTTCCTGGCGGGGCTGGCGTGGGCGAACACCTTCCTGGCCGTCTTCGCGTTCATCCTGCTGCTCCAGTTCAGCTCGAACGCCGCCCAGGGCCCGTTCCAGGGTTACGTGCCCGACCTCGTGCCGGAGGAACAGGTCGGCATCGCGTCCGGGCTCATGGGGGTCATGGTCATCACCGGCAACTTCGTCGGTATCGCCGCCGCGGGGCTGGCGATCGCGCTGGGTGACTTCCGCTGGGGGCTCGCCGCGGTGGCCGTCCTCGAGCTCGTGACCATGCTCGCCACGGTCCTCACGGTCCGCGAGCCGCCCGGCCACGCGCCGGCGCGGAGCGGCGCGAGCCTCGCCGGGTCCATCGCCAGCACGGCGAGGGACGTGCTCTCGCACGGGAGCTTCCTGTGGCTGCTCGGGTCGCGCGCCTTCTTCCTGGTTGCGGTGAGCCTGCTCACCCGGATGGCACAGTTCTACATGCGCGATTCGATCGGCCTGTCGGCGGAACAGGCAGCGCTGGCCGTCGCGGTCGCCGGCGGGCTGATCCTCCTGATGAACGGCATCGCGGCATTCCCGTCCGGGTTGCTGTCCGACCGGTTCGGGCGCAAGACGATGATCTACGCGGCGTGCGCGATCAGCCTCGTCGGCATGGTGCCGCTCGTCTTCGCCGGACGTGAGCCCGCCATCGCGATCGGCACCGTGACGGGTGCCGCCGGACCGGTCGAGGCCGTGTTCCCGATCGGCGGGCTCGCGGTGGTCCTGGTGGGTGCGGGGTTCGGAACGTTCTACGCGGTCGACTGGGCGCTCATCACCGACATCATCCCCAAGGAAACGACCGGCCGGTACATGGGGATCAGCAACGTGGTCACGGCGATGGCCGGCCCGCTTGCCCTCTTCATCGGCGGCCTGATCGCGGCCGTCTTCAACGGGGTCGAGTTCGGGCTGGGACCGAGAATGGCGTTCGTCGCCGCGGCCGCCTTCTACGTGATCGCCGCGCTGCTGCTTCGACCGGTCGATCCGCGGCGCTGGGAGGACGTGCATGCCGGACCGGCAACGCCCGTCGACCCGCCTGTGACGGCGGTGGTGGGCGCCTGACGGGCGTGCCCGGGCGCGGGTCTGTCGGGCGCAGGACCGATCTCCCGGCCGGACCCTCCATTGTTCGACGCCTCCCCTCGGACGCCGTTGCGGTCCGGTCAGTCGTCGTGCCGCATCAACCCGTGGAGCACCAGGTCGACGTACTCCTCCGCGACCTCCGCTGCCGGCAGGCCTCCTGTCTCGCGCAGGATGTCCACGAGGAACGGCCCGAACACCACCTGGACCCATGCCGGTCCGAATAGCGCCTGGAACACGAGCGTGGGGTGCACGTCCCGGAACCCGCCGCGGGCTGCGCGCTCCCGATACCAGGCGAGGAGAGCCGGCGCGGCCTGGGCGATCATGTGGTGGGTGACGGTCGCGACCAGGTCCGGGTCGCGGGCGCCGGCCAGGACGAGGCTCCGCACGAGTTCGGCGCGCGACGCGATCGCGCCGTGGTAGGCGCGCAGGAGCACCGCGAGGGCGTCCCGGTCCGAGAGACCGCCGGTTCCCGCGAGGGCCGCAAGTATCTCGTCCAGCGGCGTGACCCGCTCGGCGACCGCTCGCAGGAGCGCTGAGCGATCCGCGAAGTGGTGGTAGACGGCTCCCTTCGTCAGGCCCGCCTCGGCCGCGATCTCCTCCACGGTCGTCGCGGCGCCCGGACGCGACAGCACGCGCGCCGCCGCCTCGAGGATCCGCTCGCGCGTATCGCCCGCCGGCTCGGGCGCGTGCCCCTCAGCCGCGAGCAGCACGCGCAGGCGCGCCAGGCGGCCGACATGGTTGTGCACGGTCTGCCGGGACACCCCGGCGCGGCGCGCGACCGCCTGGAGGCTGAGCGTCCCGGATGCCGCGAGCTCGTCCTGCGCCGCCCGGAGGATGCGCTCGCGCGTCCGAGGGACTCCGCTGGCCGCCACGGTGGGCCGGCCCTCGCCCGCCCCGCCCTGTTCTGGGTTTGACATACGTACTAGTATGCATGTAACGTCAAGACACGACACCGGCAGGTCGGTTCCCGGAGGAGACCATGGCAGACAGCGGCGCACCGGAAGGACGCAGTCCGGCAGCCCTCGGCCCGGACGTGGCGGCGGCGCCCGTCGCTGGGGTGCCCGTGATCCCCGCCCTCGAGGGGCACGGGCTGGTCAAGACGTTCGGGCCGATCCGCGCCGTCGATGGGGTGGACGTCTCCCTCCAGCCCGGGCGCATCTACGGCCTCCTGGGCCCCAACGGATCGGGGAAGACCACCCTGATCAGGCTGCTCGTCGGGCTCGCGCGGCCCACCGCCGGTGAGGCGCGTCTGCTCGGCCACCGGGTGCCGTCACGAGAGGTGCTCGCCCGGGTCGGCTACATGACGCAGGCGGACGGGATCTACCCGGAGCTGTCGGTGTGGGAGAACGTCCGCTTCTTCGCCGGCCTGTACGGGTCGTTCGACCGACCCCGGCTCGTCGAGACGCTCCGCGTGGTTGACCTGGCCGACCGGCTCGACACGCCCGCAATCCAGCTGTCGGGGGGGATGCGCCGCCGGCTCTCGCTCGCCTGCGCGCTGGTCCACCAGCCCCCGATACTCGTGCTCGACGAGCCCACGGTGGGGATCGATCCGGCGCTGCGGGTGCAGTTCTGGCAGCACTTCCATGCCCTCGCCGCGGCCGGCGCGACGCTGCTCGTGACGAGCCACGTGATGGACGAGGCGGACCGCTGCGACGAGCTGCTCTTCATCCGGGCCGGCAGGATCTTTGCCCACGGCACCGGCGGGGAGCTCCGCCGGCGGGCCGGCACGGACAATCTCGAGGAGGCGTTCCTGCGCTTCTCCGGTGACGGCGCCGGGGATCCCGCGCCGGTGTCGCCCCCGGCGGCACCGGCGGCCCCTTTGCCCCCGGCGGCACCTTCGGTCCCATCGGCACCATCGGCCCCGGCGCAGCCGGGTGGCGCGGCATGAACGCGCGACGCGTCGCCGCCGTCATCCGGCGCATCGTGGCCCAGTTCCGGCGGGACCGCCGGACTCTCGCGCTGATCTTCGTGGTGCCGATCGTGATCTCGGCGCTGCTCGGCTGGGTCATCCGGGACCAGCAGGCCACGCCGGTGCGGCTCGGAATCGTGAACCAGGCAGGCGCCGCCGGGCAGCGGATCGCCGACGTCATCATCGCGACACGAGCACAGTCGCGCGGGTCGGCGGGGTCGCGCGCGGCGCCGATCGACGTCCCCGCCTCGACCATCGACGAGTCCACCGCGCGGTCGGAGCTCGCGAACGACCGGCTCGACGTGGCGCTGATCATCCCGTCCGACGCGGCCGCCGGCATCGCGTCAGGTCAGGGTGTCCACCTCATCGTGATGACGCAGGGCGCGAACGCCCCCACCGAAGGCGGCCAGGTGGCGCAGGTCCAGCAGCTGCTGGCGACCGCCATCGCGTCGACCGTGCCGGGCTCGCCGGGAGTGCCGCACATCGCCCACGAGACCGTGTTCGGCGCGCCCAACTCGGACGCGTTCGACGCCCTGTCCCCGTTCTTCATCGGGTTCTTCGTCTACTTCCTGGTCTTCATCCTGACGGGCATCAGCTTCCTGCGCGAACGGGTCGGTGGGACCCTGGAGCGGCTGCTCGCCACCCCGGTCACGAAGGGCGAGATCGTGCTGGGCTACACGCTCGGGTTCGGGATCTTCGCCACGCTCCAGGTGATCGTGCTGATGGCCTTCACGCTCATGAAGGTCGACGTGCCCGCGATCGGCCCGCTCGGGGCGTTCTCGATCGGCCTGGCGGTGCCCAGCCTCGGAAGCCCGCTGCTGGCGTTCCTGATCGCGATCCTGCTGGCGATCGGGGCGGTGAGCCTGGGCATCTTCATCTCGACCTTCGCGCGCACGGAGTTCCAGATCCTCCAGTTCATCCCGATCGTGATCGTCCCCCAGGGCCTGCTCTCCGGGATCTTCTGGCGGATCGATACGCTGCCGGCGCTGCTCCAGCCGGTGGCCCGCGTGCTGCCGCTCACCTACGCGGCCGACGGGTTGCGCGAGGTGATGATCCAGGGGCGCGACCTGTCGGCGCCGGGCGTGCAGGTCGATCTGGGTGTGCTGGTCGCCATCGCGGCCCTGTTCGTGGTACTGGCGGCGGCGACGATCCGTCGCGAGGTGGCGTGATCGGCCTTTCCCGGGCCCCCGCCCGCGATTGCCGGCGTCAGGCGCGACCCACCGCGCTCCGCAGCCGTGCCCGCAGCGCCCGTCCGTGCCGGCGTGGTCCAGCCACAACCAGCGCGACTCCCCAGACGGCCACGGCCAGCATCACGAGCCCGTACACCGGCAAGTAGGTCCCGAGCCGGTCCACGCTGATGCCGCCGAGCTCGAGCGGCAGGATGCCGCCCAGGGGATAGGCGACGGCGAGCACCCCGAAGATCGACCCGAAGCTGGCACCGCCGAACACGTCGCTGAACGCCGCCGAGCGCACCGCGATGGTGGCGCCCATCCCGAAGCCGTGGAGGATGACGCCGGCGACGGCCACCTCCGCGGTGGCGCCGGTGGCGGCAAACGCCGCGGTCGACCCGATCGCGACGATCAGCAGCGCCGCCAGCCCCACGGAGCGCCGACCGAGCCGGTCGGACAGCGCACCGCCCACCAGCTGGCCGACGATGTAGGAGACCGACTCGATCGCGAGCCCCTGGGCGGCGAGCGCCTCGGGCACGCCCTGCCGCGTCGCGTTGGGCAGGAAGGTCTGGAACACGCCCTCGTCCATCGCGCCGATCGCGACCGCGCCCACGAACAGGACCCAGAACCGGGCGGTGCGGAGGGTGCGGCGGAGGGCATCGGGACGTCCCTGGTCCCCGGACGGCGCGACCTCGCGCGCTGCGCCCACGGCCCCGGGGGCGGACGTCTCGTGCAGGCCGGGCGTCTCCGTCGCCGGGAGGTCGCCCGCATGCGCCGTTCGGGCGCCGCTCACGGCCGTCTCCGGGCCACGCGTCGCGCCCGCGTGCCGGGGAGCCCGGGCCGGGATCAGGATCGCGGGCCCAGTGGTCATCAGCCAGACGAACGGCAGTCCGGCGAGCGAAAGGACGCCGAACACGGCCAGGATCTCGCGCCAGCCGAGCCCCGCGATCGCGGGCGTCACCAGCGGCAGCGCGATCGCGACGCCCGCCCCCGGCCCCGCGTAGGCGATCCCGAGCGCCAGCCCGGTCATGCCCGCGTAGCGCCGCGAGATCGCGGTGGTGGTACCCACGAAGACCAGCTCGAGGCCGATCGCGAGCAGGATCCCGTAGGCGACCACGAGCAGCCCCACGTCGCTGGCAAGGACGGCGATCGCCCAGCCCACGGCCATCAGCACCATCCCTGCCGCGAGCAGCCAGCGGTCCGCGATCACGTCGTAGGCGCGGCCCAGCAGGGGGCTCGAGAGCCCGGTGACGAGCAGGAAGATCGTCCAGGGCGTCACCGCGAGCGTGCGGCTGATCCCGAACTCCGCCGCGTAGGCGACCGAGATGGGTGGGAAGCAGTACAGGCCGGCGTAGGCGATGGCCCCCACCACGAAGGCGGCGAGGACCGGCAGCCAGACTCGCGCGCGGGACCGGGGGTCGACCGGGGCCGCCGGTCGGCCCGGGACGGTTGCGGCGCGCGAGTCCGCAGCGGGATCCGTGCCGCTCGTCGCGCCGCTCATGCCGCGTGCCTGCG
Source organism: Chloroflexota bacterium (assembly GCA_021789355.1). The sequence continues at coordinate 10,277 of JAJYJR010000062.1, forward strand.
CAGCGCGCCCGCCAGCGCTCGCGCGTCGCGGGCCCGCGGCCACGTGACCGCTTCCGTCCCCGCGAACTGGCGGTACGCCTCCAGCGCGGCGGCGAGTGCGGGCACGAACCCGGGCTCGGTCAGCGGGTCGAATCCGGTCTCCCACCACGCACCCAGGATCCGGACGCGCCGCGCGGTCCGGTCGACGCGCGGCTCGATCCGTCCGACCAGCCGATCGCCGAACAGCACGGGCAGCACGTAGTAGCCCCAGCGGCGTTTCACCGCCGGGACGTACACCTCCCAGACATAGTCGAAGCCGAACAGCGCCCGGAGGAGGTCGCGGTCCCACGCGAGCGGGTCGAGCGGCGCGATAAACGCGACGCCCTGGGAGGGCGCGTCGCCGAGCCGGGCACGCGCTCGCTCCGTCGCCACCTCCCGCTCGGCCTGCGCCAGGAGCCCCAGCTCGTCCGTCACCACGTGCCGCGTGCCGCGGACGCCCTCGACCCTGACCGGCGTGAGCTCTCCGAGATCGATCAGCTCCGCGATCATCTCCTGGCGGCTGTGCCCCGGGAACCGCCCTGTCCCCGCTCGCGCCGGCGCGGTCCCGTGCCAGAGCTCCGCGCTGCCCGCGCCGCCCAGCAGGCCGTGGCCGCGGAAGCGCGACAGCAACCGGTGCCGCACCTGCTCCGCCTCGGGCACGCGCTGTTCGAGCAGTGCGGCCGGATGCAGCCGCTCGACCAGGTCGTAGAAGCGGCGGTTCCCGTCGCGCCGGGCGAGGCCGAGGACCCCGGCCTCCGACAGCGCCTCCAGCACCGCGCGCACGCGGCTCGTGGGCCCCCAGTACCAGTCGATGGCTCGCTCGCGCTCGAAGTCGAGCGAAGACAGCGGGCCCTCCGCGCGGATCCGCTCGAGCACGCTGTCCACCGCGTCCGGATGCTCGGCGAAGATGCCACCTTCATGGAGCAGGGCGTGCCGGTCCCACGTGTGGCGGTACCACGGCAGCTCGCGCGAGGGCAGGATGTTGAGTCCCTTGTTGAGGGCTTCGAACAGCAGCCGGCGCCGGTACAGGAGGTCGTCGGTCCAGGCCGGCCGGTAGCCCGCGATACGCGCGTGCAGTACCAGGTCGTGGTTGCGGCCGGCCACCCCGAGCGGGTCGAACTGCAGGGATCCGAGTCGGTCGACGACGGCCAGCACGCTCTCCGGCTCGGCCGGCAGCCCGCGCGGCGGCGCGAGGAAGTGGCGCAGGACGAGAAAGCGGCGCGCGACGGGACCGGCGACCGGGAGGGGGTCGGGCACTCGAGGATGGTAGCGCCGCGGGTGCCTGCCATGAGTCCGCGTCCATCCTGCCCGCGCACCGATGGCAGGTGCCGCCCGGACACGCCCCCTCCCGCCGAGTCTGCAGGCCGCCGGCGCCCGGATCCGCTGATGCACACGCAGGGAGCGTTACGCGTGGTCCGACGCAGCCAGACCCGCGTCAGGGGGGCCTATCCGCGAATTTCGCGGATGCTGACGCTGGCGGACGAGAGATTCGCAGCACCGGGGGCCTGGCTGGGTCGGCCCAGGCCGCCGATGCCACGTAAGGGCCGCCCCATGAGCGTAAGCGCCCTGACGCCGGCGGCGGTCAGCCGAGGCGCGGCCATGACGCCAACGGCGGCCAGCCCGGGGCGCGGCCCTCACGCCGTCGGCGGTCAGCCGAGGCGCGGCCATGACGCCGGCGGCGGTCAGCCCGGGGCGCGGCCATGACGCCGTCGGCGGCGAGCCCGGAGCCCGCCCACCACGATTGCCCTGCCCACCACGGCGGCGAGCCCGGAGCCCGCCCACCACGATTGCCCTGCCCACCACGGCGGCACTCGGTCCGACATCGCCGGCGGTCCTGCCGGCCCGCTTCCATATACTTGCCTGCGCATGGCCACCACCCGCGATTACTATGACATCCTCGGCGTGCCGCGCGGTGCGGCGGATGCCGAGGTCAAGCGCGCGTTCCGGAAGCTCGCGCAGCAGTGGCACCCGGATGTGAGCACCGACCCGGCGGCCCAGGAGCGCTTCAAGGAGATCAACGAGGCGTACCAGGTTCTGTCGGATCCCCAGCAGCGGCGCGCCTACGACATGTTCGGCCAGGCCGGTGTCGGGGGAGGCGGGCCGGAGGGCTTCGGCCAGTTCGGTGGGTTCCAGGGCTTCGGCGACCTGTTCGACGCGTTCTTCGGCGGAGCCGCCCCCGGCGGCCAGGCCCGGCGTGCCCGTCCGCCGTCCGGGTCGGACCTGCGGTACGACCTGCGAATCTCCTTCGAGGAATCGATCCGCGGTGCCGAGAAGGAGATCGAGTTCACCGCGCTCGATCGCTGCGCCACGTGCTCGGGAACCGGCGCGGAGCCGGGGTCGGCATCGGTCCGTTGCCCCCAGTGCAACGGCCAGGGCGAGATCCGCCAGGTGCGGAGCACGATGCTGGGGCAGATGGTCAACGTGACCGTCTGCCCGCGCTGCCGGGGCGAGGGGAGCGTCGTCGAGACACCCTGCCACGAGTGCCACGGCGAGGGCCGCATCCAGCGCAAGCGCAAGCTCCGCGTGGTGATCCCGGCCGGCATCGACGAGGGGCACCAGATGCGGCTCACGGGCGAGGGGGAGGCCGGCCCGCGGGGCGGTCCGGCAGGCAACCTGTACGTGGCGGTCCACGTCGAGGAGCATCCCGTTCTGCGGCGCGAGACGACCGAACTGTTCTTCAGCCTGCCGCTCTCGATCACCCAGGCCGCGCTCGGGGCCCGTGTCACGGTTCCCACCGCCGAGGGCGAGGAGGAGATCGAGGTGAAGGCGGGCACGCAGCCGGGGGCCGAGATCCGGCTCCGCGGCCGGGGCGTGCCGCACCTGCGGCGGCCCGGCGTGCGGGGCGATCTCCACATCCAGGTCGACGTGCAGGTCCCCACCCGGCTCTCGAAGCGCCAGCGGGAGCTGCTGGAGGCGCTCGCGGCGGAGTCGGGCGAGAGGCCCGCGCCGAAGTCGGGCGGCATCTTCGACAAGGTGAAGGACGCGATCAGCTGAGCGCCCCCGACTGGCTGGAGCTCTCCGTCATCGCCGATCACGAGGCGGTCGAGGCGATCAGCGAGATCCTGGCGCGCGAGGCGCCGGGCGGCGTCAGTGTCGAGCCCGGCTTCGAGTTGCGCGACGAGGGCCTCGCGGCGACCCTCGACACGGCGCGGCCGGTGCTGATGCGCGCCTGGCTGCCCGGGGCCGGCGACCCGGCGACGGCAGGGGCGGTCGAGCGGGTGCGGACGGCACTGGGCCACCTGCAGGCCTTCGAGCTGCGGCCGATCGGCGCGCTGCGCACCGCGGTGGTCGGCGAGGCCGACTGGGCGGCGCAGGGACGCGCGCACTTCCCCGTGCTGCGGATCGGCGAGCGGTTCGTGGTCCGGCCGACGTGGCGGCGCTATCGCCGGCGTCCCCGGGACCTGGTGCTCGCGCTGGACCCGGGAGTGGCCTTCGGGACCGGGCTGCACCCGACCACGCGGCTCTGCCTGCTGGGGCTCGAGGCATGGGGCGGCGAGGGCCGCGTGGCGGGCGCACGCGTGCTGGACGTCGGCTCGGGTTCCGGCATCCTGGCACTGGGCGCCGCCCGGATGGGGGCCGCCTCGGTGCTGGCGGTGGACACCGACCCCCTGGCCGTGGAGGCCACGCTCGCCAACGCGCGGCGCAACCGGCTGGTCCGGCGGATCGTCGCCCGGCAGGGGTCCGTGCCCACCGGTGAGCCGCCATTCGACCTCGTGCTCGCGAACCTCGTCGCCTCGATCCTGGTCCCGCTGGCGGCGGGGCTGTTCGCGGAGGTCCGCCGCGGGGACGGGACGGCCGGATCGGGCGGACGCCTGTTCGCGAGCGGGATCATCGCGGACCGTGAGCCGGAGGTCCGGCGGGCCTTCGCCGCCGCCGGCTTCCACGTAGTGCGTCGCCGGGACGAAGCCGACTGGGTCGCCGTGGAGGCCGAACGGGTCGACTGACGTGGGGTTGTGCGTGTCGCGGGTGCGGTTCCGGCCCTATGGCACACCGGAAGGGGACGTTGGGCGCTCATCGGCCGCTTGCCGGCCGGGGCACTCTTGGCACCGGTGGGTGACGTCGTCTTGGCATGGCACGCGGCTGACGGGCCGTGCGCGTTCAGCTCCTTCGGGGGTGGGTGATGGTTGACGTGTTGGCCGGTAAGTTCGGTGCCGAGACGGCCGTGGACAAGGCCAGCGACGTGCTCGGCTATGGGCGCCGGCCACTCGATGCCCTCTTCCTCCCCCGGTCGGTCGCCGTGATCGGCGCCACCGAGAAGGCGGGGAGCGTGGGCCGGACGGTCCTCTGGAACCTCATCAGCAGTCCCTTCGGCGGCACCGTCTTCCCTATCAACCCGAAGCGCCCGAATGTCCTCGGGCTGAAGGCATACCCGAGCCTGGCCGCCGTCCCCGACGCCGTCGAGCTGGCCGTGATCGTCACCCCGCCGCAGACGGTCCCGGGTGTCATGGAGGAATGCGTCGCCGCCGGCGTGAAGGGCGCCATCGTCATCTCGGCGGGCTTCAAGGAAACGGGACCCGCCGGCGAGGAGCTGGAACGGCAGGTACTCGAGCGGGCGCGGCAGGGCGGCATCCGTGTCATCGGCCCCAACTGCCTCGGGGTCATGAACCCGATCGGCGGCCTCAACGCGACCTTCGCGGCCGGTATCGCGCGCCCCGGTTCGGTGGGGCTGATCAGTCAGAGCGGCGCGCTGCTGACCGCCATCCTCGACTGGAGCATGCGCGAGCAGGTGGGCTTCAGCTCGGTCGTCTCGCTGGGCTCGATGCTCGACGTCGGCTGGGGGGACGTCATCTACCACCTGGGCGACGATCCCAACACCGGCAGCATCGTGATCTACATGGAGACGGTGGGCGACGCACGGGCGTTTCTCTCCGCCGCGCGCGAGGTCGCGCTCACGAAGCCCATCATCGTCATCAAGCCCGGGCGCACGGCGCAGGCGGCCAAGGCGGCCGCCTCGCACACCGGCTCCCTGACGGGCAGCGACGAGGTGCTCGACGCGGCGTTCCGCCGCGTGGGCGTGCTGCGCGTGGATGCCATCGAGGACCTCTTCGCCATCGCCGACGTGCTGGCCAAGCAGCCGCGGCCGAAGGGCCGGCGGCTGACCATCGTGACGAACGCCGGCGGCCCCGGCGTGCTCGCCACCGACGCCCTGATCGGCGGCGGCGGGCAGCTCACCGAGCTCACACCCGAGGCCACCGAGGCCTTCAACGCGATCCTGCCCGCCCCGTGGAGCCACAACAACCCGGTCGACATCATCGGCGACGCGCCGCCCGAGCGGTACGCGGCCGCGCTCGAGATCGCCGCCGGCGACCCGGACAGCGACGGGCTCCTGGTCG
>JAJYJR010000800.1:0-486 GCA_021789355.1 Chloroflexota bacterium
CAATGCCTCACGCTCGGCCCTCGTGGCCTCGATCTCGCCAAGGATCGCGTCGAGATCCCGGGATCGGTCAGCCGCGACAAGCTCGGTCGCGAGCTGCTTGAGGCGAGCGTCCAGGCGAGCGATCCCTACGCGATCGATCGTCGTGGCGGGAACCGCGAGCGCGGACAGGATGCGCCGGCGGGATTCGGCGCTCGGGACGGCCCGTTCTAGCAGTCGCTCGACCTGACTCTCGATGACCTCGCACGGCACCTCGCGCACGGGCCACCCGCTGCACGGAGCGCCGTCCTTGTGCCGGTAGATCCGAACCTTGTCCCCGTTGCGCCGCGTCTTCGTGTCGCCCTTGATCGGCTCCTTGCACGCCCCGCATACGAGCGGTCCAGCGCCGCTCAGGGGATAGGTGCGATGAATCCGGGGACGCGATGTGACGCGCGTACGCGATGTTCGGTAGGCCAGCGCACGATCCGCAACGTCCGGTGCGATCGGCGC
>JAJYJR010000800.1:496-3136 GCA_021789355.1 Chloroflexota bacterium
GGCAGGTCGAACGAAACCCCGGAAGAGGCTGGACCGCAGAATCTTGCGGACCGTCCACAGCGTCAGTCCAAGCTCGTCGGCGATCGCCCCGTCCGTCCAGCCCTGCGCGGAGAGCTCCCAAGTCCGCACGGAGAGCGGCATGGCCTCTGGATCAGGTAGCACGAGCTTGCTGTTGGGGTCCCTCGCGAATCCCACGGGGACATGCCCCCCACCCTGGTCGTGTCGGATCTCGAGCTTCGCACGGTATCCGTCCCGGACCTTCTCCCGGAGGTCGTCGCTGTAGTTCTGCGCGTCGAGCGCCTCGGCCTGCATCTGCTGCCAGTCTTGCGGATTGCCCGAGATGAGTCGCCGGTCCGCCATCACCCAGGCCACCCCGTGCGGATGCAGCACGTCCTCGACGATCTCGAGCGTCTTGCGCAAGTTGCGCTGCCAGCGGTCGAAGTAGCCACAGACGAGCACGTCGAACGACTCGGATTGAACGTCCTCGATGAGCTGCCGCATGGTCAGTGTCTTCCACACGGTCTTGCCCGAGTGCGCGACCACGTACGCCGGGCCGCCGTCCACGACCCCGAACCGCTCGCGAAACACGGCGCAGTTGCGCCGCTGCGCGTTGCCGTCGTGGCGGTCGAACTGCCTCTGGCGTGACTCGCGAATCCAGTCTCGTCCGCGGAGGCCCTCCAAGCCCTCGAACGACGACGCCGGCTTACGCACGCCGCAGTCCAGTCATGCGGCCGCCGCCTCGGGCTGGTCGGCGAGGCCGGCGTGGTTGAGCGCGAAGAGCAGTGCCTCCTCGAACGAGCTCAGATCCGGGGACACCGCGCGCCCGGGCGCCGCCACTGCGCGATCGGCCGCGGATTGCCGCTGGACCCGGTGCGGGAGATCCTGCGCGGACGTCCGGACGCATGCGGTATCCGATTCGCCCGCGCGTCCGACTGGCACGTCCCGACCTCCTGCGTCTGCTCGCGGTCCCCGACTGACGATCTGCCTCGTCGGGCTCGCGGTGACCTTCGGGAAGACGTGCCTCTCGTCAATAGCGCGGGCGCGGCGTCCGTCGCGCCCCCGCAGAATGTGTTGACACGACGCACCGTCATACCTGCGTGAACGCGGGAATCCGCGGGCCTGGAGGCGGCGCCGGGCGTGGGACGGTCTGCTCACGGTCGAGCGGCGACTAGCGCCTTCCTCGATCCGGGCGCGACGGGCCCGGGCTCCCGAACGACAGTGCAATCCGGACAACCAGGATCACGATCTCCGCGGTGTCGCGCAGAGGGGCGAACGACTGATCGGGGGGCGACGCCCCGGCCAGAACGCGGAGCGCGAGGAGGGCGGTCATGCCCTCGAGCGGAGAGGGCGACCTGCCGCTCGCGAGAGCCACAGCGTGCACCGCAGCGAGCACGGTGATCGTCGTCACCCACTGCCCGAGGCGCGCAGCCAGAAACCAGCGATGCGCAGCCGTCGACCACGGCACGCTCGCCCGACGCTGGGCAGGCGACGTCGGAGGGCGCTCGGCACCATCGCGACGACTCCGCGGCGGCTCCTGCCGGAGCGCCGCCAGGACGTGCGCATATGCGGCGTTCACCTGCGTCATGGCGGCCACGGAACCGCCGCTGTCAGGATGGTGGAGCTTGGCCAGGCGGCGATAGGCGCGGTGCACGGTGGCGGTGTCACAGCCCTCCGGCACCCCGAGCACGTCGTAGGGGTTCACCTCGTCAGGTCCGCCGACCAGGTGCGCCCCAGGGCGAGCCAGCGGAGAAGGCCCCAGGCGAGCGCGGCCACGGCCGCGGACGCCGCCCCCACGAGGAGCGCCGCGAGGAGCACCAGGAGGAGCCCGCCGCGGAGCACGAGGCGGACCACGCGCAGCCCCGTCACGCCGCGCTCGGTCCCCGCAGGGCGTCCTCGATGGCCGCCGCGAGCACCTCGCCTGACAGCGTCCGGTCGGGCGCGGCGAGGAGGGCATCCGCGAGGCGGGTGATCGCGCCGACCTGTGGCCGCAGCTCCTCGACCACCTCGTCCCACAGTCGCTCGGCCTCGGAGCGCACCGCCTCGTACCGGGCCCGGCGCATCGCCTCGGCGCCGTGCGGCCAGCCGGGTCCTTCGAGCACGGCCTCGTCGTGAGGGTGGGTGAGCTCGTAGGCGGCCGTCAGCTGCTCGGTCGCCTCGCGGCGGTCCTGGTCGGCACCGGCGGTGACGCCGTCGCGCCCGAAGAGCAGCTGCTCCGCGGCGGCACCCGCGAAGCGCAGGCCCGCCAGCCGCCGGAGTTCCGCCGGCCCGCGCCGCCTGGCGGCCACCGGCTCGGCGAGCGCGGTCGAGCCGTCCCGCTCGCCCACCTGCGCGCTCGCCACCGCGCCCGCCCCCCAGGTCAGGCGGCCATAGATGGCGTGCCCGGCCTCGTGGCGGGCGATGGCCGCGTGGTCCTGCCGCTCCGGGGCCAGGGGATCGCGGACCAGGTAGCGCTCGCCGATCAGCTCGAGGACGAGCTCATCGCGCAAGGACGGGGCCCCGGGCAGGAGCAGCGAGCGCGTGATGGCCAGTTCCGGTAGGGCGGCGAGCTCGGCCCCCGACCAGGTCGTGGTGCGCTCGGCGATGCGCGCGAGATCGAGCGTCGGGGCCCCGGGCAGCCCCTCGGTCGCCCGCCGCACGATC
>JAJYJR010000801.1 GCA_021789355.1 Chloroflexota bacterium
CGAGCCAATCGAAGTCACCCTCCCGATCGAGGGGATGACCTGCGCCTCCTGCGTGAACCGGATCGAGCGCTTCCTGAAGAAGACCGAGGGCGTCCAGGAGGCCAGCGTGAACCTGGCCACCGAGCGCGCGACCATCCGATTCCTGCCCGGTGTGACGGGCCGGGCCGAGCTGATCGGCGCGATCGAGGCCGCCGGGTACGAGGTGCGCGGCGGAGCCGCCGAAGAGACGGGCGGGCCCGCCGCCGGCACACTGGTCGACGAGCCGACGGCGGAGGACGTCGAGCGAGCGCGCGAGCGGCGCGAGCTGGGGATCCAGTCGCTGGTCAGCCTCGCCGTGGCCGGCTCGATCATGCTGCTGATGTTCTGGCCGGGCCTGCCATGGGCCATGGCGGATCTCAACAAGATCGTCCTCTGGCCCGCCACTCTCATCCAGTTCTGGGCAGGCGGTCGCTTCTACCGCGCAGCGTGGCGCGCGCTCCGGCACGGCAGCGCGACCATGGACACGCTGGTGGCCGTGGGTACGAGCGCGGCCTGGGCCTACAGCGTCTTCGTGACGATGTACCCCGACGTCGTGATGCGCGCCGGCATCCGGCCCGACACGTACTTCGACAGCTCGACCATCATCGTCGGCCTGATCCTGCTCGGGCGCTGGCTGGAGGCACGGGCCAAGGGCCAGACGGTCGGCGCGGTCAAGGCGCTCATCGGGCTCCAGGCGAAGTCCGCCCGCGTCGTCCGCGGCGAGGTGGAAGTCGACGTTCCGCTGGAGCAGGTGCAGGCGGGCGACCTCCTGCGCGTCCGGCCCGGCGAGAAGGTGCCGGTCGACGGGCTGGTGGTGGACGGCGCTTCCGCGGTGGACGAGTCGATGCTGACCGGCGAGGCGATCCCGCTCGAGAAGCGCCCCGGCGACGAGGTGATCGGGGCGACCCTGAACACGACCGGCTCGTTCCTGTTCCGCGCGACCCGCGTCGGCCGCGACACGGCGCTCGCCCAGATCGTCCGGATGGTGCAGGCGGCGCAGGGCTCGAAGGCCCCGATCCAGCGGCTGGCGGACCAGATCAGCGCGTACTTCGTGCCGTTCGTGCTCGCCATCGGTGCGCTCACGTTCGCACTCTGGATGCTGATCGGACCGGAGCCGCGGCTGACGCTGGCGTTGACGGCGTTCATCTCGGTCGTCGTCATCGCCTGCCCGTGCGCGATGGGACTCGCAACTCCGACCGCGATCATGGTCGGCACCGGCAAGGGCGCCGAGGCCGGCGTGCTGTTCCGCGGTGGCGAGGCGCTCGAGCAGGCCCACCGCGTCGACACGATCGTGCTCGACAAGACCGGCACACTCACGCTCGGGAAGCCTGGGGTCACGTCGATCGTACCGGCGCGCGGCACCACCGTTCGCGACCTGCTCGACCTGGCGGGATCGGTGGAGCGACAGTCGGAGCATCCCCTCGCCGGGGCCATCGTGGCGGCGGCCGATGCGGACGGCCTGGGTCGCCTGGGGATCGAACGCTTCGAGGCGGTCGCGGGCCACGGCGTGGACGCGCTGGTGGGCGGGCGACGCGTCGTGGCGGGCAACGCCCGGCTGATGGAGGCACGGGGCGTGGACGTGACCGCGCTCGAGGCGGTGGCGGCGGAGGAAGCGGCGAGCGGCCGCACGCCGGTGTACGTGGCGGCCGACCACGCGGCCGGCACCCTGCGGCTTGCCGGCCTGGTGGTGGTCTCCGATCCGGTGAAGGCGGAAGCGGCCGCGGCGGTGCGTGCGCTGCAGGGCGAGGGGCTCGAGGTCTGGATGGTGACGGGCGATCGGCGGGCCACCGCCGAGGCAGTCGCGCGACAGGTCGGGATCCCTCCCGAGCGCGTGATGGCCGAGGTGCTGCCAGGCGACAAGGCCGCCAAGGTCGCCGAGCTCCAGTCGCGCGGGCGGCGCGTGGCGATGGTGGGCGACGGGATCAACGACGCCCCGGCCCTGGCCCAGGCGAACCTCGGCATGGCCATCGGGACCGGTGCCGACGTCGCGATCGAGGCCTCCGACGTGACGCTGGTGGGTGGGGATCCCCGGGGGATCGCCTCGGCCATCGCGCTGTCACGCCGCACGATCGCGGTCATCCGGCAGAACCTGGCCTGGGCGTTCGGCTACAACGTCGTGCTGATCCCGGTCGCCATGGGGCTCCTGTACCCGTTCACCGGCACGACGCTGAGCCCGGCGCTTGCCGCCGGCGCGATGGCGCTCAGCTCCGTGAGCGTGGTGACGAACTCCCTCCGGCTGCGTGGATTCGATGCGCGGCCGGGCGAGGCACGCCTGGGGCGTCAGCCGCTCGCCGCCCGCGTGCGCGACGCCGGGTACCTGGTCGCGATCGCGGTCGCCGGCCTGGTGCTCGCGGCGGCCGTCATCGCAGGGAACCAGTGGCTGGACTCCTCGGCCCAGCAGGTGTCGGTGGTGGCGAGCTCGGCCGGCGGCCAGCCGACGGAGATCCACGTGCGCTCGGGGCAGTTCGTCTACCTGCGCTTCACCAACGACGCCTCGGCCTACCGGGACCTGGCGATCGAGGGCATTGCGAGCGTCGAGCTGCCCACACGTCCCGGACAGACGACGGCGCTGCGGTTCATGGCCCCGGCGCCCGGACGGTACGCGCTGCAGCTCGACGGGGCGAGCGGCATGGGCGCCGCGGCCGGGACGCTGGTGGTGGAGCCCGCGAGATAAGGCTCGCCCAACGGACGCCAGCCTCACCTGAATGACGGTCGGCGCGCCGCCGGGGCGCGCCCTCACTCGCCGCGGACCCGCCACTCCGTTATCCCGCCGGGACGGTCCATGATCTCGACGCCGAGCGTGGCGAGCTCGTCACGGAGCCGGTCCGAGCGCGCGTAGTCCCGCGCGGCGCGGGCCTCGGCGCGCTCGGCAAGGAGCCCCTCGGCGCGCGGCGGGAGCGAGGACGCGGCCGTGGAGCCGGCGGCATCCGTTTCCCCGGCGGCTTCCCACGTCGCGTGGAGGTCCAGTCCGAGCACCGCATCGGCGTCGAGCACCAGCCACCGCCGCTCGTCCGCGTCGAGGGGCACGCGCAGCGCTTCCCTGATGGTCGCGAGCGCGGTGGGCATGTCCAGGTCATCATCGAGCGCGGCCACGAACCGCTCGCGCAGCGCGCGGCC
>JAJYJR010000063.1 GCA_021789355.1 Chloroflexota bacterium
TCGATGCCGCTGGAGGTCGTGAACCGCGCTCGCCGCTCGGGATGCTCGGCCATGGCGCTCGCCCGAACCGTCTCCCGCCACCGTCGCCGTCCCGCCTCGCTGGGTCCCCCACCCAGCCCACGCTCGGGCGCGGGATCCCCGCCGGGCGCATCCCCGCCGGGCGCGTCCCCGCCGGGCGCGTCCCCGCCGGCGTTCGTCCGCACCTCCCGCGTCATGCGATCACCACCAGCTCATCTCCCTGCTCCACGCGAGCGCCGGGTGCGACACTCACGCGCAGGATGGTACCTGCCCGATGGGCCAGGACCTCGTTCTCCATCTTCATCGCCTCCAGCGAGCAGAGGCAGCTCCCGGGCTCTACCTGGTCTCCGGGCGCGACCCAGACGCGCAGGATCCGACCCGGCAGCGAAGCGCGGACGACCTGCTGGCCTCCGCCCGCGCCCGCGACGTGCCGTTGCACGCGCTCACGGAGGATGACGAGGCGCGCGAGCTCCACGGTCGCCTCGAACCGCCACCCGTCGACGACGACCTCGACCCGCCGAGCGGCGGCCGACTGGCCCCTCCCGGGCGGGAGCGAACGCACGGCGGCGGCCGCCGCGTCGCGGAGCCCGGGTTCCGGCACGAGGTCTGTGACGAGCGGCGGGCTCCCCTCGATCGTCACGCGGAGGGAGTCCCGCGCCGCGGGTCCCGCCGCAGGCGCCGGCGTCGCTGCGCCCTGCGGATCCCCTGGCGAGTCGATCCCTCGCGTCACGCGGGCCATCGGTCCACGGCCTCGCGCCTGGCCGTCACCAGCCACGCGTCGGTGGGGGCAGTGCAGGCCCGAGAGTCCTGGACACCGGGCGGGTCCGTGCCGGCGGGTCCGCGATCCACCGTCGCGGGCAGTGTTGCCCAGGGCACTGCGCCCGGGGCCGGGAACGCCGCGACCAGCCGCGCGGCGTGGGCGGCGGCGGCCGCCCGAAGTGCCTCCGGGCGCCAGTTGTCGGGTACGAACGATGTCGACAGGCGCGCGGCGGCGAAGGCGGGATCCGCGGCGATCCACCGGTGGAAGGGCAGCGTGGTCTGGACCCCCGCGACGTCGAACTCGTCGAGCGCGCGGCGCAACCTTCCAAGTGCCGCGGGCCGGTCCTGGGCGACGACCATCAGCTTGGCGAGGAGGGGGTCGTACTCGGTGCCGACCACGGAGCCCTCCTCCACGCCCGCATCCACGCGGACGCCAGGCCCACCGGGCTCGCGCCACCGGACGATGGTCCCCGACGCCGGGGCAAAGCCGCGCCCGGGATCCTCGGCGCTGATGCGCACCTCGATCGCGTGCCGGCGCGGAGCCGCAGCCGCGTGGGCCGCGGCGAGCACCCTCCGTGAGAGCGGCTCGCCCGCCGCGATCCGGAGCTGCTCCTGGACGATGTCCAGGTCGCTCACCAGCTCGGTAACCCCGTGCTCGACCTGGAGCCGGGTGTTGACCTCGAGGAACCAGAAGCTGCCGTCCGGCGCGAGCAGGAACTCGGCCGTCGCGGCGTTGCGCAGGGCGAACGCGCGGGCCACGGCGACCGCCATCTCGTGGAGCGCGCGCCGGCGACCGGCGGTCAGCCCCGGGGCGGGCGCTTCCTCGACCAGCTTCTGGTGACGGCGCTGGACCGAGCAGTCGCGCTCCCCCAACGCGACGACGCTGCCCGCGGCATCCCCCAGGAGCTGGACCTCCACGTGCCGCGCATCGTTCACGTACCGCTCGAGATACACGGCACCGTCGCCGAAGGCGGCGTGGGCCTCCCGCGATGCCGCCATCAGCGAACCGGGAAGGTCGTCCGCCCGGTCGACCCGTCGCATGCCTCTCCCGCCGCCGCCGGCCGCGGCCTTGACCATCAGCGGCCACCCGACCCGTGCGGCCTCGGCGAGGACGGAGGCTGCCGCCGCCAGGTCGCTCACCGGCGCCGGCTCCAGCGTTCCGGGAACAACGGGCACCCCGGCCGACCGGGCGGCGCGGCGAGCCGCGAGCTTGTCGCCCAGGCCCGCGAGCGTGTCCGCCGATGGACCGACGAAGACGATCCCGGCCTCGTCACAGGCTCGGGCGAAGGCCGGTCGCTCCGAGAGGAACCCGTAGCCGGGATGAATCGCCTCGGCGCCGGCCCGGCGAGCTGCCCCCACGATGGCCTGGATGGAAAGGTAGCTCGCCTCTGCCGCCGGAGGTCCTATCCGGATGGCTGCGTCGGCGGCGCGCACGTGCGGGGCGTCGGCGTCGGCGTCGCTGAACACGGCGACGGCCTCGCACCCGACTTCGTGGCAAGCCCGGATCACGCGCACCGCAATCTCTCCCCGGTTGGCCACCAGCACGCGCCGGAAGGGCGGTCTCATGCCGGTGCGGCTTGCGCCGGGTCCGCCGGTACCGGGACGTCGCGTCTTTGCGCAAAGACACCGCGGCTGTCGGCCATCACAACGGGATGTTGCCGTGCTTGCGGGCCGGGTTCCGGTCGCGCTTGCCTGCCAGCATCTCGAGCGAGCGGATCAGGCGGAGCCGTGTCTCCGACGGCTCGATGACATCGTCCACGTAGCCGCGCGCGGCCGCGATGTAGGGATGGGCGAACCGCTCCTGGTACTCGCCCGTCAGCTGGGCGCGCTCGGCGGCGGCATCGTCGGCGTGGGCGATGCGATCCCGGAAGATGATGTTGACCGCGCCTTCCACGCCCATCACCGCGATCTCCGCCGTCGGCCATGCCAGGTTGACGTCGCCGCGGATGTGCTTGCTGCTCATGACGTCGTAGGCACCGCCGTAGGCCTTTCGCGTGATGACGGTGAGCTTGGGCACCGTCGCCTCGCAGTACGCGTACAGCAGTTTCGCACCGTGCCGGATGATCCCGCCGTGTTCCTGGGCGACCCCGGGAAGGAACCCGGGCACGTCGACCAGCGTCACCAGGGGAACATTGAAGGCGTCGCAGAACCGGACGAAGCGAGCGGCCTTGTCCGACGCATCGATGTCGAGCGCGCCGGCGAGCACCATGGGCTGCTGGGCGACGATGCCGACGCTCCATCCCCCGAGGTGAGCGAACCCGGTGATGATGTTGGCTGCCCAGTCGGGCTGCAGCTCGAGGAACTCACCGTCGTCGGTGATCGCGGAGATCACGGTCCTCATGTCGTAGGCGCGCGAGGGCTCGTCCGGCACGATCGCGTCGAGGAGCGCGTCACGCCGCTCGACCGGATCCGCAGTGGGTCGCCGCGGCGGCGTGCCCAGGTTGTTCTGCGGCAGGAACCCGAGCACCCGCCGTGCCAGGTCGAGGGCTGCGGCCTCGTCGGGCGCCGCCAGATGCGCCACGCCACTCACCTGGGTGTGCGTGACGGCACCGCCCAGCCGTTCCCGGTCGACCTCCTCGTGCGTCACGGCACGGACGACGTCGGGCCCGGTCACGAACATGTAGCTCGTGCCGTCGACCATGATCGTCACATCCGTGATGGCCGGGGAGTACACCGCACCGCCCGCGCACGGCCCCATGATCACGGAGAGTTGCGGAACGACTCCTGACGCGAGCGTGTTGCGAAGAAAGATGTCTGCGTACCCGCCGAGCGAGACGACCCCCTCCTGGATCCGCGCGCCACCCGAGTCGTTCAGCCCGATGATCGGCGCTCCCGTTCGCATCGCGAGGTCCATCACCTTGCAGATCTTCTCGGCGTGCGCCTCCGAGAGCGAGCCACCGAACACGGTGAAGTCCTGGCTGAAGACGAACACCAGCCGGCCGTCCACGGTCCCGTGGCCCGTCACGACGCCGTCGCCGAGAATGCGCTGCTCGTCAAGCCCGAACTCCTCGGCGCGGTGCACGACGAACGCGTCGATCTCGACGAACGATCCGGGATCGAGCAAGAGATCGAGGCGTTCGCGCGCGGTCAACTTGCCGCGCTCGTGCTGTCGGTCGATCCGCTCGGCGCCCCCACCGACCAGGCTCTGCTCCCGCATCGCGCGAAGGCGTGCGACGCGCACATCGCGGGTGGCCACGGACTGCTCCTCTCCGGTGTATCTGCGCAAAGACAGTCGGGGTATCGTACAGCGGCGCCCGGCTCGGCCCGACGCGTCTCCGCGCGATCCGCCGACGTCGACCGACTCCGCGTGATCCGCCATTCGCCGGGGGCGTCGTGCCGGACGTTCGGGGGATGGCCTCGGCCGAGGGGCACGCTGAGACTTATCCACCGATTCGGTGAACAACTCGTGACTCCTGTGGACAACCGCATTGGGGGAAGTTGCCACCGGCGCTAGACTGGCGCGAGCCCGGAGCCCGACATGATGCGAGCCTGACACACCCGGCGCAGTTCTGATACCCCCGGCGCAGAGAGGAAGCGAGCCCGTGGCGAATGTCATCGCGATCGCGAATCAGAAGGGCGGTGTCGGCAAGACGACGACCGCGATCAACCTCGCCGGCGCGCTCGCCGAGCAGGGCTGCCGCGTCCTGTGCGTGGACATGGACCCACAGGCGAACCTGACCGTCGGTCTCGGGATCAACATCGGCACGGTCGAACAGTCCATGGCTGACGTGCTCGCCGACGCACGGGCGCAGCTCGAGGACGTGATCATCCCCACCCAGACGAGCGGCATAGACGTCGCCCCCGCCACCCTCGAGCTCGCGTCGACGGAAGTCGAGCTGTTCTCCGCGATCGGGCGCGAGCAGGCGCTGCACGAGGTGCTGTCCGGGTGGATCGACGATCGATACGACTACGTCCTGATCGATTGTCCGCCCACGCTGGGCCTCCTGACGATCAACGGACTCGTCGCCGCGGAGAGCGTGATCATCCCCGTGCAGACGCAGTACTACGCGCTGAAAGGGCTCACCGCGCTGGTCAAGGTCATCAACCAGATCCGAGGCAAGCGGCTGAACCCGGAATTGCGCATCCTGGGTCTCCTGCCGACCTTCTACGACGGACGAACGCTGCTCGGCCGCGAGATGCTCGAAGAGCTGCGCGAGCTTGGCGACCACCACGTGTTCCACAGCATCGTCAAGAACACGGTGAAGCTCGGCGAGGCGCCGCTGACCGGCAGACCGGTGACCGCATACGCCGGCGCGTCGGACGCTGCTCGCACGTTTCGCGAGCTGGCACGGGAGGTGATCGACCTTGGCTAGACCCGACTTCCGCGGTGTCGCCGCTCGACGCCTGTCCGAGGAGCGCGAGGATCTCTCCCCTGCGATCCTCAGCCTGCTGGCGCCCGACGAGAAGGCGCGCAGTGCCGCGGTCCGGCAACTACCGCTGGGCCGCATCGATCCCAACCCGGAGCAGCCTCGCCTCGCGCTCGACCAGGACGCGCTGAACGAGCTCGCCGCATCGGTGCGGGAGCACGGTGTCCTGCAACCGGTACTGGTCCGGCCGCTCCCGGCCGGGAGGTACCAGCTGGTCGCGGGAGAACGCCGATGGCGCGCCGCCCAGCTCGCGAATCTCGAGACGATCCCGGCGCTCGTCGAGGTGATCGACGACGAGACCGCGCTGGAGATCGCGATCATCGAGAACCTGCAGCGCGAGGACCTCTCGCCGCTCGACGAGGCGGCGATGTACGAACGCATGACGCGCGGCTACGGCTACAGCGTCCGGAAGCTCGCCCAGAAGCTCGGCAAGGACAAGGGGTACGTCGAGAACCGCCTGCGGCTCGCCGACGCCCCGGCGGAGATCCGGGAGCTCGTGTCTTTGCGCAAAGACACGGTCTCGCACGCATACGAGCTGCTGAAGGTGGAGGATCCGCGCAGGCGCAAGCACCTGGCCGAGCAGGTGGCGCGTGGCGAGCTGACCCTGCTGCGCCTCAAGGCGCGCATCGAGGGACGCGCCACGCCAGCCGGCGACGACGCGACGCCGCGCCGGGGTCGGCGCATTCTCACCGCCGCCGGAGCGGTCGCCGCCGCCCAGGCCGTCGCGCCCGACCCGGATCCGGAACCGGACGCCGACCCAGCGCCCCGACCCACGCCGACCGGAGACGACGCGCTGGTGTCGTCGAAGGCCCACCTGAGCGAGGCGCTGGAAGACCTGGTCTCGGTGCTCCGGGCGCCGCAGGCGCTCGAGGGGATGAGCGAGGTCGATCGGGCCAACCTGTCGAAGTACCTGACCATCACGAAGCTTCGGCTCGAGAACGCCATCGCGCTGCTGCGGGCGGGTCAGACCCGGGTCTGACCCGAGTCGGTCGGGCTGAGCGGGACCGGCCGGGGCTCGGGGCTCCCGCCGCCGGGCGGGCTCGGGTGGCCGGCGTGAAACGTGCGTCCTGAACAGCCCGGCGAGCGGCCGGCCAGCTCGCCCCGAGCCGCGCGATCGCGAGGAGCGCCATCGGCGCCAGGGCACGCGTCCCGCCTACCACCGCGCCCGCCACGGCCACGCCCCAGGCGACAGGCCAGCCCTCCCCCGCCTGCCGCCGCGTCGCCGCCCACCCGAAGGCAGGAACAGTGGCAGACCCACCGCGTGCGGCGGCCGGGACCCGGCTGTCCGGTTCAGCCACGCGTCGCAGGCGGGCCCGGCGGCCGATGCGACCTGACGGTGGTAACTTCCCCGGCTGCGCGAGCCGGTCGTGCCCGGTGTCGCAAAGGTCGTTCGCGGAGGAGCATCGAGGACCGAGGGAAACGGGTGAGGCAGCGCGGACGGCCCGGACAGCGCCGGCCGGCAGCCACCCGCCCTGGCCCGCGGGATCCGGCGGGGAGAGACGGAGACGCAGCGGGAGTGGTCAGTTCGTCGGCTGGGGGTGCGGTCGAAACCTCGTCAGATGTAGGTGATCTCGTCGAAGTTCTCTACGAGGTACTCGATCAGCCGTTGCCGGCCATCCGCCAGCTGCCGACGGATCCCTGGCACGAGGCACCACAGCTCGATCGCCGGCACCATCAGCTCACCGTCGGCCGTCCGGCCGAGCGTGGCCGGGGCGCCACCGCCGGCGGCGAAGACTCGCTCGAACCCGACCTCGTCGATTCGCGTCGCCCGAAGAAAGTCCCGGATCACTCGACGCACGCCGATCCGGATCGACTGGTCCCGCATCAACTCCTGGGCCCAGGCATCGACCTGATCGTCAGGCTGCTCCTCGAGCCGCCGACGGTACTCGGTCGGGTCCGGGGCGAGTCCGGTGGCGCCGCTGATCACTCGTCCTCCTCTCGGGATGTCGGCGAGGATTATCGCACGCGATCGACCGACCCTGGCCCGGCCGCGTCAGCTGGCGCCGGTTCCCCGCTCCATGCGCCGATAGACCTCGATCATCCATTCGGCGATCCGCTCGCCGGCGGCGTCAAGCCCCTGCAGCACCTGGCCCTCGAACTGCACGGACACCTGTGCGTGCCCGCTGTGCGCCTCGATCGTGACCTCGCCGGCCTGCACGCGTCCCCAGCGGACCAGCCTCCCGGACACCCGCGGCCCCTCCTGGGGGACGTTCGCGCGGACGGTCAGGATGGCCAGCCCGGCGCCCGTCGCCAGCAGGACCTGGAAGCGGGTGTCGGGCTGATCGCCCCACACCACGTGGCAGGCCGTGTCGCTCTCGGCGCCCAGGGCGTGTGCCACGGGATCGATGAGCGCGACCAGCCGGTCGGTGAGGTGCCGTTCCCCTTCAGGCGTCGCCCGCCAATCGTCCAGACGCATGCGGACATGGTGCCACGCACGCGCAGCGCCGTGTTTGCGAGCGGCGTGCAAGCCGGAACAGGTCGCGTGCCTTCGCCTCGTGCCGGGTCCCGCGGTACCGTGCGGTTGCCGGGGAGACTGGCCCCGACCTCAGCCGCGGGCGTGCGGCATGCGAGACCGAGGGTCCAAATGGCGATGCTGGTCGCGAGGGAGGACCAGGGGCAGCCGCGGATGGTCACACCGAAGGACCGCGCCGTCTTGTGGCGCGGTGTGGCACGCGGTCGGAGATCGATGCTCGGCGTCCTCCTCATCGTGGGCGGCCTGGTCGCGGGATGTGGCGCCGCCACGGTCCCCTCCCCGGCCGCCTCCGGCGCGCCGGGTGGCACAGGCGCCCCGGGCAACCTCCCGGCCGCCTCGCCCACCGTCGGTGGCGCAGCGTCTCCCGCGGCGGCAGCCTCGCAGCCCGCGGGCGCGACCGCCGCCCCGGCCCCTGGACAGCCGTCGGCCAGCGACGGGCAGGGGCTGACCGGCTCGACCGTCCCCGCGGAGGCGTCGACCACCGCCGCCGGCAGCGCGGCGGAAGCCACGGCGCTGCAGTCGCAGTTCGTCGACGTGATCCACCGGGTCAACCCATCGGTTGTCCTGATCGAGACCAGCAGCGGGCTGGGGTCGGGGATCGTGTTCGACTCGCGCGGCGACATCGTGACGAATGCGCACGTGGCGGGCAACTCGACGTCGTTCACGGTCACACTGGCGACCGGTCGCACCGTCAAGGGAACGCTGGTGGGCGAGTTCGTGCCCAACGACATCGCCGTGATCCACGTCTCCGCCGCTGGTCTGCAGCCCGCCACGTTCGGTGACTCGTCGAGCCTCGCCGTCGGCGACATCGTGCTGGCGATGGGCAACCCGCTGGGGCTGCAGAGCAGCGTGACCGAAGGGATCGTGAGCGCGCTCGGGCGGACGGTGTCCGAGCCGAACGGGGCCGCCCTCCCGGACGTCATCCAGACCAGCGCCGCGATCAACCCGGGTAACAGCGGTGGCGCGCTCGTCGACCTCAACGGGAACGTCGTCGGCATTCCGACCCTTGCCGCCTCCGATCCGCAGATGGGGGGCGCGGCCGCCGGCATCGGCTTCGCGATCCCGGGCAACATCGCCCGGGACCTGGCCAGCCAGATCATCCAGTACGGCAAGGTGATCGACTCGCACCGCGCGTTCCTCGGCATCGAGAGCGCCGACCTGTCCGCTGGAGGAGGCGCGCTGGTCTACTCCACCGTGGCCGGAGGTCCGGCCGCGAAGGCCGGCCTGAGGGCAGGCGACATCATCACGGCGGTGGACGGGCAACCCACGCTGTCCGCGGGCGCGCTCGCCGCGGCGCTCGCGGCGCTCAAGCCGGGGCAGACCGTCCCCATCAACGTCACGCACCAGGACGGAAGCCAGTCGACGGTGCGGGTGACGCTGGGCCAACTCCCCGGGTGAGGGCAGAGCCGGGAGGTGTCGATGTCCTGGTCGGCATGGTCCAGGCGGCGAGGACGCGCCGCCCACGAGCTGGGCACCATGTGCTGAAAAGAGCCACCGGCTCCACGGGAGTCGAGGTGCCGCGACTCAGGGCGCGGGTCCGGACCATCGGCAGCCCAGGCGCGCACCGGCGATCACCCATCGGTGAGCCGTTCCGCTGCGGTTTCGTCGGACGTGGCTTCGGGTGCGAGACGCGAGATCCCTATCCGAGCCCGTCGCAACGCGAGAATGGCTCCCAACCGCGCGTGCCCCTCGGCATCCACCGGCACCCAGTCGTTGAACCACAGGCCGTCGGGTTCGCTCGCCACGCTCACGAGCGAGCGGAACTCGATGTCGCCGACACCGGGCTCGCGCCAGACGAGGCGGTAGGCCCAGCGCACCTTGGCGGGCTGCGGCGGGGTGGATTCCCAGGCGGCCACGAGCTGCGGGATGGCCCCCGGATCGTTGGCCACGTACGCCTCGAGCACCTCGGCAAAGAAGGCCCCCGGGTCCTCGAGGGCGATCGGCTCGCGCGGGCGGCCCTTGAAGATGCCGGCGAGCACGGTCAGGCACTCGCTCCAGTTCGCCACCCGCGCCGCGAAGTGGCGCTCGGCGGCCACCGCGAGCAGGTTCACCTGGGGCCGCGATCGGCGGGCCAGCTCGGCCGCGAAGTCGACCCCCCAGAGCGCCTGGGCCGCCTGGTTGGCGGCTACCACGCCTGCGATGTCGTCGGTCACGAACTCGGGCCAGGGGACGCGCTCCACCTCGGCGCGCAGCTCGGCGAGCGTGTAGTAGTAGCCCGGATAGGCGGCGGCCGGGAAGAGGGTCTCGGGGGCGGCGTACCCCGCCGCGGCGAGGATCGCGCGACCCTGCGTCGCGGAGAGCTGCAGCGCGTGCACCAGGCGCTCCAAGGTTGGACGGGCGGGGGTGCGTCCGCCCGCCTCGTACTTGCGGACCGTCTCAGGGGAGATCCCCACCCGGTCGGCCAGGGCGACCTGGCTCAGGCCCAGGTGCAGCCGCTCCGAGCGCAACAGCATCCGCCAGTCCACCGGGTCAGGCGCGGGCGTCTCGCGGCGCTCAGGGGCGGCTGCCGAGCCGGACGGCCAGGACCCCGAGGGCGCGTCGGCGGGAGCGGTCCGTGCCGCGGGCACTCGGTCGCGTGCCCCTCCCGCCGGACGCCGGATCGCTGGGCCGCGCCTGGACACCGCGCACCCCTCCTCTCCACGCCGGTGCCCCGCCCTGCACCGCCGCGGACCTCCCACCAGATCGTGTGCCTGTTCGGACCCTATCGGGCGGGGATCGCGGTCGTCAACAGAAGTACCGGTACATCTGGTACCGGTATTCCACGGAGCGGAACACGGGGGACCACAGCACACGTTGCGCGCCTGCGCCATCCTCCTGAAGGCACCCGCGTGCCTACGCCCGATGTCGCCGCCTGTTCGGCGATGCGTCCTGCGCGGCGGTTCAGGCGGACTCGATCAGCGGTGCCACACTCGCCACCGGCTCGAGCTCCCGGCGCCGCTCGACCACCCGCGTCAGGAGCAGGGCCCCGACCAGGAAGTCGAGGGCCCCGGCGGCGAAGGCGAGGCGCGGGCCGGCCCCGGTGCCCAGGAGGGCGTTGCCCAGATCGACCAACCCCAACCCGACCGCCGCGGCGAGGGCCGAGGCCCCCGCGGTCACCACGTTGCTGATCCCCATGTAGCGGCCCGACTGCCCCTTGGGCACGAGGTCGGCGAGGAGCGCCCAGTCGACCGCCAGAAAGGCCCCGGTCCCGAGCCCGACCGGCACGATGGCGGCCAGGGCGAGGTGCACCGATGGCGCGAGGGCCACGAGGAGCATGCCGAAAATGCCGAACCCGGAGGCGGCGGTGATGGTGCGCTTGCGCCCGAGCCGCTGCGAGAGCCGCCCCGCCGGCAGGGCCACCAGGGCGCCGCAGACCACCACGATGGCGCCGGCCAGGAACGTGTCGCCGAGGGCGGCCGCCTGATCGAGGGCGAAGGCGTCCTGCATGTAGAAGAAGCCGACCGCGCTCACCGTCACCCCGCCCATCAGCAGGAACAGGCGCGAGGCGAGGAGCCACACGTAGCTGCGCTCGGCCAGGATGTCGGTGGCCCAGGCGCCCCGGGCGATGGACAGCCAGCTGCGGCCGTCGCGGGCAGGAGCGGCCTCGCCCTCCCGCACCCGCAGCACGGTGAGCGCCATCGCCGCCAGTTCGACCGCCATGATGGGGAACACGACATCGCGCGGGTTGCCCAGGCCGTTGGCCACCGCCACGAGCATCGGTCCCGCGCCCTGGCCGAGCAGGATCATGAGCCCCATCAGCCCGCCCGCGATCCCCACCTGGGCGGCCGGCACGAGATCGGGGACGTAGGCCTGGAAGGGGCCCTGCGCGAGGTTCGAGCTGAACTGCAGCAGGACGTAGGCGACGAACACGCCGATCCAGGCGTGGGCGAGGTACAACCCGAGCAGGAAGCCGACGTCGAGCAGGGTGCCGGCGAGGATGAACGGCTTGCGCCGCCCGAGGCGCGTCGCGACCTGGTCGCTGATCGCGGCGGTGGTGGGCTGCACCAGGATCGCGACCAGCAGCCCGACGTTCACGATGAGCGCCTCGGCCACCCCCTTGCCCGGGGCGAACGACCCGACGATCGGCGCCGGATGCGCACAGGTGGCGTCGCCGCCGCACACGAACTGCACCATGAGGAGCGGCAGCAGGCTGATCCCGAGCGCACCCCACAGCAGGTTGATCGCCAGCCAGTAGGCGCTGAGGTCGAACAGCTCGCGCGGGGAGAGGGCGCCGGGCTCCAGGCGCGCGGATGACGGGTTCTGCATCGAGCGTTGATTATCGCGTCCAGCAGGCGTCGTGCCCGTGTCCATGTGTCCGCACGCGTCGGCGCGGCGACCCGCTTGGTGGCAGAAACCAGGAACCGATCGTGCCACTCCTCGGCCAGCCACGGCCGTGTCGGTTGCCACCGGCGGGTTGACGGACTTCCGAGCAGCGGTGCGGTGCTCCCTGGCCTCACCGCCTCTGGAAAGATTCGCCCGGCCATCGGTGCTCCGGTTTCGGAGCGGCCCGGTTCGTTGGGCCGGGCCACTCTGCTCCTCCGACTCTTCGGTACCAGGGTCCTGAGGCGCGCGCCGGGGTAACGCGTCTGGTGGGGGTTTCGTAGGACCTCCGTGTCGTTGTAGCTGACACAGCGAGGCTGGACGATGCGGCCACGATGCCGCGCCAGATGCTCCCGATCACCCGCCCGCCGTGCCCCTTCGGCCACAAGGGCGACGTGTGGCTGGACGGCTTCTACGCGAAGGGCACCGACTTCGAGCGACCCCGCTTCTTCTGCCAGCCCAAGCGGGATCCGGCTACCGGCGTCCGCCCGCTGCTCCACGCTGACGGGCGCAAGGCACACAAGTTCATCGAGCCGCTCGCCCGACGACACCCGACCATGGCGAACCCCCGCGCCGGTGGCCGCCGCTGCGAGACGTGCGAGCACGTGCTGGACCGACACGAGGGGCCGCAGACCCCGCGCGGGCACGTGTTCTCGATCCACGAGGCGGCCCGCCTCCTGGTCGAGGTCGGCAAGGGGACGAGCTACCGCTGGTCGAGCCGGACCACACGCCGCGACGCCAACCGCCTCTCGCGCACCCTCTTCGGGCGGCTGACGCCGAGCCAGCACGGCCAGCTCGCGCATGACTACCTCGCCACATTCGCGCCCGTGGTGCTCGACGCGTTCGGTCCGCCGGACCGCTGGCCCGACGCCATCGTGCTCGACTCCAAGCCGATCCCCTTCACGCTCACGACCCGCCACGCGAACGGGACGATCACGAGCCAGCAGGCGGCCTACCACCTGCTCGGGATCCGCGGCTACCCGTCGGGTCGCGGCTCGGGCCGGCCCTGGCGGATCTTCGTCGCCGGCGGCGCGGACGGCGTCGAGTGGGAGAAGGCGCTGCGGACCCTGCCCGGCACGCCGTCCTGGGTCGTATGCGACGACGACAAGGGCATCAAGGCGGCGGTCAGGAACGTGTGGCCGAACGCGGTGATCCACACCTGCGAGGGCCACCTGCGCCGCCTGCTGCTCGACCGGCTCGTCGCCGACGGCCAGCCGCCGTCGGGCGACTTCGCCTACCGCGCCGGTGGGGCACTCGCGGATCCCGGCAGGTGGGCGGCGTTCGTGGCCGACGCGAACGCGGCCGGCCTCGCGCACACTTGCCACTGGCTCGCCGGCAAGGACCGCCTGATGCGCCGCCAGTTCGCGGACCGCCAGCCGGACCGGCCCTACTCGAACGGCGCGGTTGAGACCGTGTTCGATGCCATCACCAAGCGGCTCTGGACGCGCCGGTTCGTCTTCCGCAACCGGGCGCGGCTCGAACTCGCGCTCCGGCTGATGCTCCTCGACCTCGAAGGCAGCGCCGACGAGCTGCGCTACCGCGAGGCGATCCGCAAGGCGCTGCTCGCGTGCGGCGGCCAGCCGCCGAAGGCACGCCGCTCACTCGACGATCGGGGCGGCTCCTCGATCCACGCCGAGGTCCGTGCCGTTATCGCACGGACGGCAGCGAAGCGGGCGCAGAACGCCCGGCACGCACTGGCGTCCTACAACCGCAAGAAGGCCTTGCGGATCAGCCGGACGAGGCCCCGCTCACCCCGCCGTCTGCGGGCTTCCGGCGGCGGGTCGGGTCCCTGACGCCTGCCGCCGGTTCCGCGCCACCGCCGTGACCCAGATGAGAACGGCAGCGAGGGCGAGAAGGAAGGGAACCCACGGGGTCATCATGCCAAGCCACGGGTCGGGCAGCCGCGAGTAGGCGAAGGCGTTCATGTAGGTTCGACGCGCCACGGCGAAATCGCTCGTGAAGTCGCGGTCCGGCGGGACGACAGCGCGCAGGACGGTCCCATCGACCTCGACGATCTCGAGCTGATCGCGCCACTGCGAGATCTGGTCGATCTTCCGAGCCGCGTAGTCGGCGAAGACCTGGTCGTAGGCGATCCGAGGGTGATCACCGAGCGGACCGCGTGCGTTCAGCAGGCCGCCAACGACGGCGGCGATCACGAGGAACCCGACGACGAACCAACGTGCGCGCGGCATCTCGACCACCTCTCGATGGGCGGCTTGGCCCGGCCCTCCGAACAACATCCTCACCGACCGCGGCTCGTCAATCAACGTGCCGAACGGCACAACGGACACCGGTCGAGGAGCTGCCTCGCGGGCGTGAAACCCCCACCAGACGCGTTACCCCGGCGCGCGCAGTAGGCGGCGAGCACAGTGCCCGACAGGTCGGAACCTGGACACGTGTGGCCAGCGTTCGGGCGCCGTTGAAGTGCATGACCGCGAGGCCGGTCTACGTCGCGGTGGCGCTCCCCGCCTCCGGGCCGGCGCGATGCGTGGCCCGGAGGTTGGCGTTCCCTATCCGACGGCGTGGGTGGCCTACAGCACGCCGTGGGCGACGGAGGCGACGCTCAGCGGGATTAGCAGACGCTCGGGGTCACCCACCCAACGGCGTGAAGTCGAGCGAGTAGCGGAACCCGTACTGCTCGTACCCGCCGCCGTAGCAGAGGAAGACCGGTACCGCCACGAGGACGGTGGCGGCCCAGAGCAGCCGCGCGGTAGGGTCGCGCCAGCCCGTCCTGGGGTCGCGCCAGCCCGTCCATGGCGCGGCGAGGAGCCCCGGCGACACCAGCAGCATGGACAGCCCGGCCGGGTCCACCGTCAGGCACGGGAAGCGGCTGGTGAGGCCGAAGCCCTGCAGCAGCGCCAGCCCGAAGGGGACGGGGGCGAGAAGCGTGGTCGGGCGCGCCAGGAACGCGAGCCCGTAGCAGCTGCCCTGCACCAGCGGGCGCCGAGCGCCGGCCCAGTCGAGCAGGGCCAGCTCGAGGAACAGGGACGTCTCGGCGCGCCGGCGGCAGCGCGAGCGAGGCCGCGGGGATGCCGAACGCCAGCGCCGCGAGGTACCCGGCGAGGCTATGCAGCGCCGGCAGCGCCACGAACGGCAGGTATGGCACCAGCTGCAGCAGTCCCTCGGCAAGACATGTGCGGCCGCCCAGCGTCACCGTGTCGACCGTGCCGGCAAGCGCCGGGGCGTCGAAGTGCCCCGCCATGACCCGCTCCGCGAGCAGCATCATGCGGTTGGGCGCCGGGTGGTTCAGCGCGATCGCCACCCCCTGGCTCGGGGTGGTGAACCCGAGGCAGGTGACGCTGGCCCCCGGTCCGAGGGCAAGCACGGTCCGCCAGGTCCGCCCGGTGTCGAAGGTGGCGTCGAGTGCGGCGCCGCCGGACGTGCCGCCTCCCAGCATGACGGTGCCGCTCGCCGGGCTGGTGATCACGGCCGGTTCGGAGAGATGCTCGCGCGTGCCCGACCGCAGACTTCCAGCGTTGCCCGCCTGAGGGGCCCCTCAGCTACTGGCGTCAACCAGCCGGCCCCGCCCACCGACCCGGCCGGTCAGACCACGCCGTCGCCCAGGCGGTTGAGCAGGTTGGCCGTCATGATCCCCACGCGGCGATCGACCGGCGTGCGAATGCCGGCCCACGTGCGGCGGCCGAAGTCATCGAGCGCCCAGGACCAC
>JAJYJR010000802.1 GCA_021789355.1 Chloroflexota bacterium
GAGTGCAGCGAGCCGGTGGTGTAGGTGGCCTCGCGGATCGCTCGAGGCCCGAAACGCGCCCCCGGGCGGTGGCTGACCGCGTCGTCGAACGGCGCGCCCACGATCGCGACGTCGGGCTGCCGCCGCTCGAGGTCGGCCGTGCCCGGGACGTACGGGAGCTTCGAGAAGGTGGGCATCCCCACGTACATCGGGAGGTCGAAGTCGGCGAGCGCGCCGTAGTCGCGCTCCCAGCCGTTGTCCCGGCCGATGGGCCCGGGCGAGCGATGAGCCATCTCGCGGTCCTCGCGCCATGGACGCCGCCGGTTTCCGCGCCACGGTCCGGCGGGACGCCCGCGGATTGTAGCCGCGCGGCCGCTCCCGGCACCGCACGCTCTGCCGACCACCTCAGCGCTGCACGCTCAGGCTCACCTCGACGAACGTGACCATCACCACCACGAACAGCGCGATCGGCATGCTGAAGGCGTGCTGGGTCCGCAACGCCACCAGCAGCGCGATCACCAGGGCCACCCACGCCCCGCGGCGTGCCGCTCGCATCCAGTCGCCGCGATACGCGATCCGGCGGTGCCGGCCGAATACGGCCAGCCACGCGAGAGGCACTGCCGTCACGCCGCACGCCAGGCCGATCAACCCGGCGCCGGCGAGCTGCACGCCGGCCTGGCCCAGCGGCGACACGCGCATCAGCACGATCCCCACGGCGATCCAGCACGCCAGCGCGAGCGCGATGAGTGCGATGGCGGCGACGCGGTCGCGGTGCTCCACCAGGTGCTCCTGTCCGAGAGGCCGGTCGACGGGTTCACCGCACGGCCGGCGCCGGCGCGGGCGGCCCGAGTCTACCCGGGCGGGAGGTCACCCGGGTGGGACATCGGCTGGGCGCAACCGGCCGCAACGCCGCCGGGGACCGCGTCGGCGGGAGCCGCGACGTGACGGGACTGGACGGCGGGACCCGTCACGCAGCGCTCGACGGGCAGATCTCGCGGTACGGGCAGAACCGGCAGGAAACGGGATCCGGCCGCGCCCCGAAGTCGCCGGCGCGGATGCCTTCCGCCGCGCCGCGCGTCTTCGCGGCGGCACGGGCCAGCCGTCCGGAGTCGGGCACCACCCGACCGGTGACCCCTGAGTCGAGGAAGGCGAGCTGCGTGACCGCCGGCAGGCCTCGCTCGCGAGCCTGCCACGCGAGCGCGTAGAGCGCGAGCTGGAGCGAGTCCCGGGCGCGCTCCCGGGCCCGGCCCTCGCTGCGCACGTCGCTCGACTTGAAGTCCGTGATCACGACCCCCTCGGGCCCTTCGTCGATCCGGTCGAAGCGCCCCTGGAGGCGTATCCCGTCGAGCGTGACCGTGAACGGCTCCTCGATCGCGAGGGGTCGGAGCGGCGACACGAGCGCGCTCCCGCGGAACCGGACGAGTGCCTCACGGCCGGCCCGAAGCCGCGCCTCCTCGTGCTCCCTGGAGAGGAACCCCAGGCCGGACCACGACCGGGTGAACACCTGGAGCAGCCCCTCCTCCGAGAGCGGCCGGCCCTGCAGCTGGCTGCGACCGAAGGCCGCGACCGCCTCATGGAGCGCGATCCCGTAGGTGATCGCGTGGTGCGGGGGGCTGGGCAACCGAAGCAGGTGGCGGTACCGGTACCGGGCCGGACAGGACAGGTAGTCGTCGAGCTGCGTGAAGCTCAGGCCACCACCCGGCATCCCGGCGGGCGACGGCGCCGTGGGAACCGGGTCGGCCGGCCGGTGTCGTTCCAGCGCGCGCGCGTCCCGCGTCGTCTCGATGACAGCCGCCGGCTGGTCCAGCGCTTCCGCGACGAACGGCGACACCTGGCGGACCCGCCGGCCTCCCGTGTCGGCGGCGCTGGTCAGGATCAGCTCGTCACGGGCCCGAGTCATGGCCACGTAGCACAGCCGGCGTTCCTCGGCGAGATCGTCGACGGTGTCGAGGCCCGTCGAGGCGTCCAGTCCGCCGGGTAGCGCGAGCGCCTCGCGGCGGGCCCGCATGGGGAAGCGGCCGTCGGCGAGGCCGGCCACGAACACGGTGCGGAACTCGAGCCCCTTGGCCTTGTGGACGGTCAGCACGGAGACGGCGTCGGGGTCGTCGCCGGGAGCGACGCCAGGGTCGTCCCCGGCCTCCGTGAGGGTGCGCAGGTGCGGGACCAGGAACGGGATCCGGGGATCCGGCAGCAGGTCCGACTGACGGCGCACGACCTCGAAGAAGCGGGCCACGTCGAGGACCGCCTTCTCGACCTCCGGTCCACCCGCCACCAGGGACGCCAGGGTGCCGGTTCGGCGCAGGAAGTCGTACAGGACCTCCCCCGCCGGGTGCTCGTGGGACAGCGCGACCGCCGCGGTGATGTCCTCGACCAGCCGCCGGGTGCCGGCGCGGGTCTCCTCCGACAGTCCCGGGCTCCGCCCGTCGGCGGCCTCCACCAGCACCGCCCAGAGCGACCGGTTCGTTCGCCGTGCCGCCTCTACGAGCCGGGTCAGCTCCATGCCGCCCAGGCGGTATGGATCTTCGGTCGCGAGGGCGTACACGTCGACCGTCGAGTCCGGGTTCGCGACCGCGCGCAGGAACGCCAGCAGCCGCCGAACCTGCGCGCGGGCATAGAGACGCGATGCGCCGCTGAAGCGCCAGGGGACGTCGCGGAGGTTCAGCGCCCGCAGCACCGGATCCGCGTCCGCGTTGGTGCGCACGAGCACCGCCATCTCGCCCGGCCGAACGCCGGCCTGCAGGTGCCGCGCGATCTCCTCGGCCACGAAGTCCGCCTCGTCGCTCGCGGTGGCAAAGGCGCGATGCCGGACCGGCAGCGGACGCCGGGCCCGGCGGACGGCCACCAGCCGTTTGTCGATCCCCTCCCGGACCTCGAGGCGCACCGGGTCGTTGTGGCGGATCAGGCGGCGTGCGGCATCGAGGATGGGCGCCCGGGACCGGTGGTTGCGGCGCAGCACGATCGCCCGCGCCGAGAAGCGCTCCCGGAATTCCAGGATGTTGCGGACCGCCGCGCCGCGGAACGCGTAGATGGCCTGGTCGTCATCGCCGACCACCGTCAGGTTGCCGCGCGTGCCGGCCAGCAGCGCAAGCAGCTCGAGCTGGGATCGGTTGGTGTCCTGGAACTCGTCGACTAGGACGTACCGGAACCGCC
>JAJYJR010000803.1 GCA_021789355.1 Chloroflexota bacterium
CGGGCCCCGCATCGTCTCCGGCAGGCCCGCGGCCGCGGACGAGTCCAGCATCCACGTCGCTCCCTCGCGCACGGCGAGCTGTGACGGGTACCGGTGCGGGTCGCGCGGACCCGCCAGCACGGCCGCCAGGATCGGCGCCTTCGCCGCGCCGGCCCCCATCACGAGGACGTCCCGAGCGTTCTCGGTGAGCCGCGGCGAGCACGTCACGCGCGGGATGTGCGGCTTCGCCGTCGTGGGGGCCGGCACGCCCGCGCAGATGGGCGGGGCCGGCGCATCCACCAGCGGGCTTCCCGGGAAGCACGACAGGAAGTGCCCGTCCGGCCCGACGCCGAGCAGCACCAGGTCGAAGACCGGGAGCCCGTGGTCGTCGAGCGGCAGACCGGCCAGCAGCTGCTCCGCGTACCGCGCGGCGCACCACTCAGGCCCCTCGCCGGCCGCCTCCGCCTCGGGGATCGGGAACGGGTGGACGTTCCGGACGGGGATCGCGATGCCCGCGGTCTCGCCGAGGAGTGTGTCCTGCACGAGGTCCACGTTCGATTCCGGGTGGTCGAACGGGACGAACCGATCGTCGCCCCACCAGAGCTCGACGCTGCTCCAGTCGAGACGGGCGCGGAACGGCGCCGTCCCGAGCGCCCGGTAGAGGCCGATCGGCGTGGTCCCGCCGGTCAGCGCCAGGTGCGCGTGCCCGCGTTCGGCGATCGCACGCCCCAGTGACCTGCAGGTGTAGTCGGCGCCGGTGCGCCCGAGCTCATCCTCGTCGGCGACCACGACGATGCGCGGTCCTGCCATCATGACCTCCTGTCCTGCGCCGGCCGAGAAGCGGTGCCCGCTGCCCCGGGCCGCCAGTGCCCGCGACCTGTGGCCGCCTGGTGCTGGCGGCGCCGTCGCTATCCGCCGACCAGGCGCGCCGCCCGCGCGACGCTCTCCTCGAAGATCCGGTCGTGCCCGAGCTGGTCCAGCGCCTCGGCGACGTATGGTGCCTCGTCGAACGGCTCGAGCCTTCCGGCCCGGCGGGCGACCTCGGCGCCGTCCCAGTCGGCGGTGGCCAGGAGGTGGTCGGCCTGCCGCGTCACGCGGGCGCGGATGACGCGCCGCCCGCGCCCCAGCTCGAGCTCGACCCGCTGGAGCGACCCGTTGGCGAGCGCGCCGACCGGCACGGCCGCGATGACGGGGCGGAACTCGACCGGGATCTCCCGGTGCCCGTCGGTCCACGCCCCCACCAGGCTCTCCGAGTTGCGCTTGGGCGCGAGCGGCCGGACGACGTCCAGGCGCAGCGCCGCGGCCAGCCAGCCCGCGAAGCACGCGGCCTTCGAGATGCGGAGGGTGGAGCCCGGGCGCAGCACGTCCAGGCGGACGCTCCGCAGCGAAGGCAGCTCCGGCGCAAGCAGGGGATGGTCGAACAGGCCGCCGAGCAGCTCGCGCCAGAGGGTCAGGCGCATCCAGCCCACGTCGTGGACGGCGACCTCGCCGCGGGCGATCAGCACCGCCAGGGCGGACAGGCGCGCGGTGCCGTCATCACGGAAGGCGCCCGAGTCGATCAGCAGCCCGTCGCTGGTCTCCGCCAGTTCCCGCAGCTGGCGAGAGCCCAGGGGCGGATCGTCTGCCCACCAGAGCACCACCGGGAGATCGTGGATCAGCAGCGGCGTCACGATCCCCGCGAGGTGCTGCGCGGTCTCGCCGCTGGCCTGCACGAGGATCCGCTCGGCGCACGTCTCGGTGACGCCCGTGGGGCGGACGCTGCACTCGAGGCTGATCCGGGCATCCAGCGATGGCGGTCCGTCCGGGTCACCCGGTGCCATGACGATGGCGCGGGAAGGATGCTGGCCCGCCAGCTCGGTGATGGCGTCGAGGGCGCGCTCCAGTGTCTCCGGGCGCGTGGCGATCACGACGAGGGTCAGCACGGAGGTGCGGGCGCGGACGCGCACGTCGCCGGCGCGGCCCAGCCGCCTGGCCACCCGCGGGTCGCGGAAGGCGTCGGCCTCCGGCGCCGCGGTCAGGCCCTCCATCTCGGCCTCGCGCGCGGCAAGGCCCCAGATCCGGGCGAGCTCGGACTCGATCTCCTCCACGGAACTCGCCCGGGCATCCCAGTGGTGCCGGGCGCCCGGGACCGCGGGCAGGATCGGGGAGGCGGCTCCTCCACCGCCTGCGTCAGGCCGGGTGCCCGGATCGTCCGCCACGGATCAGAGCCTCCGCCACCGCCGGCCGTCTCGTTCGATGAGCCGGTCCGCCTCCTCGGGTCCCCAGGAGCCTGCGGCGTAGTCCGGGAACCCCGGTCGCCGGCCGCCCTGGTCCCATGTCTCCCATGCCCGGTCGATCGGCGTCACGACGGCCCAGGCGGCCTCCACCTCGTCGGCGCGCGTGAACAGCGAGGCGTCGCCGAGCATCGCGTCGAGCAGGAGCGTCTCGTATGCCTCCGGTGCGTCGCTCACGAACGATGACCCGTAGGTGAAGTCCATGTTCACGCTGCGCACGTCCAGCCCGAGGCCGGGCACCTTCGCGACGAAACGCAGCAGGATCCCCTCGTCGGGCTGGATCCGGAGGGCCAGCAGGTTCGGCTCGGGATCCGCCCGCAGCTCCTTGAAAAGCGCGAGCGGCGGCTGCTTGAACTGCACCGAGATCTCGGTCGCCGGCTTCGCGAGCCGCTTGCCCGTTCGCAGGTAGAACGGCACGTCCGCCCAGCGCCAGTTCTGGATCTGCACCTTCAGGGCCACGAACGTCTCCCGGGTGGAGTCCTTCGCGACCTCGGGCTCTTCCCGGTAGCCGGGAACCGGTTTGCCGCCCACCCACCCCGGCCCGTACTGGCCGCGCACCACGTCACGCGTGATGCGCTCCTCCGTCCAGTCCGCGTCGATGGCGCGCAGCACCCGGAGCTTCTCGTTGCGCAGGTCGTCTGCGGCGAACGCGATCGGCGGCTCCATGGCGACCAGGCTCAGCAGCTGCAGCATGTGGTTCTGCAGGATGTCGCGCGTCGCACCGGCCTCCTCGTAGAACGGGCCGCGCCCCTCGACACCAAGCGATTCGGCGACCGTGATCTGCACGTGGTCCACGTACCGGCGGTTCCAGATCGGCTCGAAGATCCCGTTGCCGAACCGGAAGACCAGCAGGTTCCGCACCGTCTCCTTG
>JAJYJR010000064.1 GCA_021789355.1 Chloroflexota bacterium
CGATCCAACGCGCGGCCGCGGATGCGCGGGAGCAGCTGATCGCCTGGGCCGGCGAGCTGCACGGCAGCCCCGAACTCGAGGTGGTCGAGGAACGCGGGGGCGTGCGGATCGGGGATCGCCGCTACGACTGGTCACGGATCATCCAGGACTGGTTCGCGGCCGCTTCCGGTGAGGTGGTGGGCCGCGGCTACGTGCGGCGTGAGGGCGTGACCGCGGAGGTGCCGCTCTTCTGGGAGGTCGCGGCGATCGGTATCGACGTCTCCGTCGACGAGGAGCTGGGCGAGATCCGGGTGAACCGCCTCGCGACGGTCGGCGACGTCGGGTGCGCGATCAACCCGCAGCTCGCGGAAAGTCAGGACGTCGGCGCGGCGATGATGGGCCTCGGCGTGGCGCTCCGCGAGGACCTGGTGTACGAGGAAGGCACACTGGTCAACGGCAACCTGTTCGAGTACCGGTTTCCACGCACGACCGACCTGCCCGAGATCCGCTCCGTCCTCGCCCAGCGGGGCGACGGCGTCGGTCCGTACGGCGCGAAGGGGGGTGGCGAGGGGAGCCTCAACCCGGTCGCACCCGCGCTCGCCAACGCGGTCTACCAGGCAACCGGCGTCCGCATCCGCCAGGCTCCGCTGACACCCGAACGGGTCTGGCGGGCGCTCCGCGAGAGGCGGACGACGTGATCCGGCCGTTCCGCCTCCATCGGCCCTCGACCGTGGAGGAGGCGATCGGGCTGGTGCAGGAGCTGCCCGAGGCGGCCGTCTACCGCGGCGGCACGGAGCTGCTCCAGGTCATGAAGATGGGCCTGGCTCGCTTCCAGCACCTCGTGGACCTGAAGGGGATCGACGCCCTGCACGCCGTCTCCGTGCTGGACGACGGCTGGATCCGGATCGGGGCGGGCGTGACCCACCGGGACGTCGCGGCGTCGGCCGCCGTGACGGCCGCCTTTCCCGCCTTCGCCGTGCTCGAGGGCCGGATCGCCAACCCGCGCGTCCGGAATGTCGGATCGCTCGGTGGGAACCTCTGTTTCGCGGAGCCCCATTCCGACCCCGCCACGTTCCTCCTCGCGATCGAGGCTCGTCTCGAGCTGCAGGGGCCGGACGGCCGGCGGACACTGCCGGTCGACGAATTCGTCACCGGGATGCTCTCGACCGATCTCCGGCCTGCCGAGCTGCTCCTCGCGGTCCTGCTGCCGCCGGTGGGGACGGACGAGGTGACGGCCTACGATCGGCGAGCGTTCGTCGAGCGGCCCACCGCCTCGGTCGCCTGCCGGCTCCGGTTCGAGGACGAGCGGGTCTCCGACGCGAGGATCGCGGTGGGGGCCGTCGCCGACCGACCGGCCCTCGCGGCCGGGGCGGCCGGGGCACTGCGGGGCGTGCGCATCGGCGAGCTGGATGCGGCAACGCGCGCGCTGCCGCATGGTCTCGACCCGTCACTGCGGTTCGACGACGGTCCGACCATCTCCGCGGAGTACAGGGCGCACCTGGCGACCGTGCTCGCGCGGCACGCGATCCTCGCTGCGGCGGAGGCACGAGCGGAGGCACGACATGGCTGAGTTCGCCGAGCGTCCGACGATGCCGGTCGCCCTGTCGGTGAACGGACAGCCGCGACGTCTCGTCGTGGAGCCCCGGGAGACGCTCGCGGAAGTCCTGCGCGACCGTCTGGGCCTGACCGGCACGAAGGTCTCCTGCGATGCGCAGGTCTGCGGCGCGTGCACAGTCCTGCTCGACGGCCTGCCGGTGAGCTCGTGCTCGTTGCTCGCCGTCGACGCGGACGGTCGCGCCGTCGAGACGGTCGAGGGCCTGGCGGACCCGGTGACGGGCCGCCTGTCGCCGCTGCAGCAGGCATTCATCGACCACGCTGCATTCCAATGCGGCTTCTGCACGCCGGGGCTCCTGCTCGCCGCGACCGCGCTGCTCCGCGAAACACCGTGCCCGAGCCGGGAGCGCGTAGTCGAGGCGCTCGAGGGCAACATCTGCCGCTGCACGGGCTACGCGCCCGTTGTCGAGGCGGTGCTCGCCGCAGCGTCCGAGCCCCGGACGTAGCCACTCTCGCCGCGGCCGAGTGAGCCGCGGCCGGCAGTCGCCCGCCGGCAGGCGCCCTTCGGCAGCCGTCCACTGGCAGGCGCTGCAGGCTCATCCTGGCCCGGTCAGCCCGCCGGCTCAGCCTGCCCGGTCGGCTCCGCGTCCGGTGATCGGGCCGAGGCCGGCGACTCGAGGATCCAGCCGAAGCGGGCGCGGGCGACACGCGCGCGCTCCGGCGTCAGCACTGGCTCCGGGAAGCGGCCGCGCCACTCCCAGGGCCGCGTCGCGTCGATGATCGCCCGCGAGTTGAGCCCCCGAGCGTCGGGGTGCGCCGCCTGGTCAAGGGGCCCGGCCCACCCGCGCCGGACCAGGGCCGTGTCGCGCGCCGGGTCGGTACGCGTCGCGATCGCCCACCAGACTTCGCGCATGTCGTAGATGTCGATGTCGTCGTCCACGACGACCGTGTAGCGGCCGAGGTAGGCGACGCCACCGGCCTGGCTGGCGACGATCCCGGCCTGCGTCGCGTGGCCCGGGTAGGCCTGGCGGATCGCGACGACGACGAGCCCCCGATTCCCCGCCTCGGGCGGGATCCAGACACCGGTCACCTGGGGGACTCCCGCCCCCTCGAGCTGGCGCCGGACCACCGACGAGCGCAGGTAGGCGCCGAAGCGGTTGTCCTCGTGGGGCGGCTTGCCCTGAGGACAGCCGAGGATGATCGGGTCGTCCCGGTGGTAGATCCGCTCCACCGTGATCACCGGGGCGTCCATGACGCGCTCCGAGTAGTAGCCGTATGCCTCGCCGTAGGGTCCCTCCGGCCGCCGTTCGAGCGGATCGATGAAGCCCTCGATGGCGATCTCGGCGTGCGCCGGGATCGGCAGGCCGGTCACCTCGCCGCGGACGACCTCCACGGGCGCGCCGCGCACGGCCCCCGCCCAGCCGAACTCGCTCATCCCGTAGGCGGGCGCCTCCGAGCACGCGGCGATGAAGAGGAGCGGGTCCGACCCGACGACGACCACGATCGGCACGCGCTGCCCGCGGTCGAAGTACCGCTCGCGGATGATCCGACCGTGCTTCCCCGGACTGATGTAGACACCCAGATGGTTCCGGTCGAACACCTGGTTGCGATACGTCCCCGCATTGACCCAATCGGAATCGGGGTCGCGGAGGATGTTGATGCTGGCGGTCCCGATATACCGCCCGCCGGCCCTCGGATGCCAGACCGGCGCGGGGAAACGGGTGAGATCCACGTCCTCGCCGCGCAGGACGTTCTGAAGGATCGGACCATCCCCGACCTCACGAGGCGGCAGTGGCTGGAGTCGACGCAGGGTCTCGGACCAGAAATGGAGCAGCGATTCGTGCGAGACGGTCGCGGGATCGAGCCCCAGCGTGATGGCCTGGCGCGCCAGGGACCCGTTGCAGTTGACGACCACCCGGCCACCGGGGAAGCCCGGGATCTCGTCGAAGAGGACACAGGGAGCCCGATCCGCGTGATCCAGCATCTCCGCGATCGCGCCGATCTCGGCCTCGGACGATGCGCCCTGGACGGACCGGAACTCGCGCTCGGGCAGCTCCGCCCGAACCAGGTCGAGCCACTCGCGCAGGCTCGCGTACCCCGCGGTTCGTCGCTCCCCGACTTGGCTGTGCCCTCCGGCAGTCATGCTCCCGTCTCCCGGACGCGGCGCCCCGAATGCCGCCGTTCTCGCCAAGGATAGCTGCGGTACACTGCGGTATGCAACGCCCGGAGGAGTGAACCGATGATCGTCGACCAGCAGAGCGTGATCCCCGTGCCGGCAGACCGCGCGTGGGCATTCATCGCGGACATCCCCTCCATCAGCACGTGCCTCCCCGGGGTCGAGGAGTTCGCACCGGCCGGCGAGGACGCGTACGCCGGGGCGCTGCGGGTGAAGGTCGGGCCGATCGCGGTACGCCTCCAGGGCCGGCTCCGCGTCGTGGAGCGCGACGACGAGCACCGGACATCGCACCTCGAGCTCCAGGCCACCGAACGACGCATCAACAGCACGGTCAACGCCCGCGTCACGCTGACGCTGGCGCCCCTCCCGGGTGACGCGACCGAGCTGCACGTCCACACGGAGGCCTCGATCCTGGGGAAGCTCGGCGAGTTCGGCCAGGCCGTCATGCGGCGCAAGGCGGACCAGATCATGGCCGAGTTCGTGGCGAACATGGCGCGCAAGATCTCGGCGTCGACGGAGGGGGCGAGCGGGTCCGGTTCCTGACCGGCGGGCGCGGGCCGACGCGGCGGCATCGTCGCCTCGGCGTCCACCCTTCAGCCGAACGCCGGGAGGACGTGCGTCGCCAGCGCCTCGACCTGGGCCAGCGACGGCACCTGCGGGAAGAGGACCAGCTCATCCAACCCGAGCGGCTCGTGCCGCCCGACCCACTCAGCGATCGCCGCGGCCGACCCGTGCTTCACCAGCTCCTCGGGGGGTCGCGCGGTTCCCTTCGGGTAGTAGCGCGCCGTCTGGCGCACCGCCTCGTCGAGCTCATTGCGGCCGCCCACGGCGACATACGCGATCCGTCCGATCGTGAACTGCGACTTGCCGTACTCCGCGGCCCAGGCGCGCACCCGCTCGACCACCGGCCCGATCGCCTCCGGCTCCGGCGCGGCACCGATGAGGAAGCCGTCGCCGAGCTTCACCGCCCGCCGGACGCCCGCCTCGTTGGTGGGCACGGCCCCGATGAGGATCGCGGGTCCGGGGAGCTGCACGGGTGCCGGCCCCACCGGGCCGAAGTCCCGCGTCGTCGAGGCGTGCGCCTCCGCCCAGACCTCCCGGATCCGGCCCAGCTGGGCGCGGAACCGGCCCACGCGGTGGGCCATCGACACCCCGTACACCGCGTAGTCCTCGGCCCGCCCGCCCAGCCCTACGCCGAGCACGAAACGCCCGCCGGACAGCCGATCGATCACGGCCGCCTGCTTGGCGACCATCGTCGCGTCGCGGATCGGCAGCTGCAGGATCGTCGTCGCGAGCCGCGCGCGGGTCGTCACCGTCGCGACGGCGGCGAGGCAGGCCAGCGGATCCCACATGTCGTAGTCGGGGTGGTCGAGGGTCGCGAGGGTGTGGAAGCCGGCCTCGTCGCCGAGGCGGGCCCAATCGAGAAGGAGCTGCCGATCCAGCCCGTGCGGCAGCGCGTTGGGCAGCCCGAGTCCCAGCTTCATCTCCGCTCGCCTCAGTACGTGTCGAAGATGCGCTGGACCTCGTCCGGGTCGGATGTCCGGGCGAGGGCGAGCCGCAGGAGGATCCGTGCCTTCCACGGCTGCAGGTTGTCGCAGGCGACCCAGCCCTTCCGCCGAAGCCCCGGGCTGCGCACCACGCGGCCCGACCCGACTCGCGTTCCCTGGCAGATCAGCACCCCGGCGTCGTGGGCTCGGTCCAGGGCGGCCATCTCGCCCGGCGTGGGCCGCCCCGCCCCGGTGCCGGCACTGATGAGGGCGCGGGCGCCGGCGGCCACCGAGGCGTCGATCATGGTGCCGTCGGCGCCCAGGTACGAGACGACCAGGTCGACGCGCGGCAGTTCCTGCAGGGCGTCGACTTGGAACTCGGTGGCGAGAGTGTGCGGGCGGTACGGGCGGTGGTAGTAGACGACCCGGCCGTCCGCGTCGGCATAGCCCAGCGGCCCCAGGTCCCGGCCCTGGAAGGTCTCGACCCGGTAGGTGGCCGTCTTGGTGACGTCGCGCGCGCCGTGAATCGCGTCGTTCAGGACCACGAGGACGCCCATGCCGGAGGAGGCGGGGTCCGCCGCCACCCGTACGCCGTTGAGGAGGTTGAGGTAGCCGTCCGCGCTGATCGCCGATGAGGGGCGCATCGCTCCCACAACGACGACGGGGCGGTCGGTTTTGAGGGCGAGATGGAGCAAGTACGCCGTCTCCTCCAGCGTGTTCGTGCCGTGGGTGATGACGACCCCGTCCGCGCGGTCGGCCTCGAAAAGGCCGTGGATCGCCCGCACCAGGTCGAGGAGGTCGGCGTCGGTGATGGCCTGGCTCGGGAGCCGCCGGAACGGGACCTCCTCCACGTCCGCGACCGACCCGAGCTCCGGCACGCGGCCGACGAGCTCGCCGTCGTCGAGCCGCTTGCCCGCCTCGAGGTACCAGGCCAGGTCCAGGCGGTCCACGCCGACCGAGTCGATCGTGCCGCCGGTGAAGATCAGCGCTACGCGCTTCCGCCGCTCCATGGTGCCGCTCCCTCCTGGGTGTCCTTTCGCGCAGGTCGAGCGATCAGCTCGAAGCCGCCGTCCCGGCCAGGGAACGGACCGCCGCGATGACCGCGGAGTACGTGCCGCAGCGGCACAGGTTCCCGCTCAGGTAGTCCCGGATCGCGGCCTCGGACGGCGCGGGATCCTCGGCGAGCAGCGCCTCCGTGGCCATGATCATGCCGGGGGTGCAGTAGCCGCACTGGAACGCCTGCTGCTCCAGGAACGCGCGCTGCACGCGATCGAGCTCCCCATCAGAGGCGAGTCCCTCGACGGTCGCCACGGCGTGCCCCTCGACGTTCGTCGCGAGGGTCAGGCACGAACTCACCGGACGGCCGTCCAGGAGCACGGTGCAGGACCCGCAGACGCCGACCCCGCATCCCTCGCCTGCGCCGTGCAGCCCGAGATCGTCGCGCAGCAGCTCCAGGAGGGTCTGGTTCGCCTTGATCGCGATCTCGCGGGAGCGGCCGTTGACCTTCGTCACGATGACCCGCTTCACCTCGCCGCCTCTTTCTCGATCGCCTCGAGCACCCGCTCCGGCCGGAGCGGCAGGTCACGCAGCCGGACTCCACCGAGAGCATTGGTCACGGCGTTGCCGATCGCCGGCGCGACGGGCCCCAGGGCGGCCTCGCCGAGCCCCTTGGCCCCGTACGGTCCGTCCGGGTGGGGCGTCTCGACCACCCGCGACTCGAACGTGTCGGGGAAGTCCTCCATGGACGGCAGCATGTAGTCGAGGAACGTGGCGTTCACCGGCTGGCCGTTGTCGAAGACCATCTCCTCGAAGAGCGCCGAGCCGAGGGCGGTCAGCATCGAGCCCTCGTTCTGGAGCCAGCACTGGCGGGGATTGATGGCCTTTCCGCCGTCGACCACGCTCACCGCCCGAACGACCCGGACCTTCCCGGTACGCCGGTCCACCGCGACCTCGGCGGCGGCTGCGGAGAGGAACCAGAAGGCGGATGCGCGACCCTTGCCCGTCTCGGGATCGAGCCCGCCCGTCGTCTGGTAGTCGAAGGTGCCGAAGAGCGAGCCGACAGCCGTCCCGAACCGGGCCGTGAAGGCCTCCGGGATCGTCATCGAGCGGCCCGGCACTCCCCGGACGCGGCCCACCCCCTCGACGATCTCCAGGTCGGCGGCAGCCACCTCGAGCCGATCCGAGACGATCCCCAGCAGCTCCGCCCGGATCTGCAGGGCGGCCTGGCGGGCGGCGTGGCCCATGCTGAAGACCGTCCGACTCGAGCTCGTGGACTGATCGTAGGGGGTCGTGTCGGTGTCCGGGAAGGTCACCCGCACCCGCCCCGGAGGCAACCCGAGCGTCTCCGCCACGATCTGTCCGAGCGAGGTGTGGGCCCCCTGGCCGATCTCGACGCTGCTCGTCATCAGGGTCGCCGAGCCGTCGGCGTTCATCCGCACCGACGCCGCCGAGTTGGACGGGGTCATCGTGCTCTTGATCATCGCGGCGATGCCGAGTCCGTGGACCACGTCGGGGTCTTCGGTCACGATCGGACGCGTGGACTCGAGCCCACGCCAGCCGATGGCCGCCGCCGCCTGCTCCAGGCAGGCAGCGAGCCCGACGGCCACGAGACGGTCGCCGGTGACGAACAGGTCGCCCTCGCGCACGACGTTGCGGAGGCGCATCTCCACGGGGTCCAGCCCGAGGCGGCGCGCGATGTCGTCCATCTGGCTCTCGTAGGCCCAGCAGACCTGCGGGACGCCGAAGCCGCGGAAGGCACCGGCCGGCGGCTTGTTGGTGTAGACGCAGTGGGACGTGAGGTGCTGATGCTCGATCCGATACGGTCCCCCGGAGACGTATCCGCCGTTCTTCGCCGTCCGGGGCCCGATGTCCGCGTATGCCCCCGTGTCGTACACGGTCTCGACCCTGCGCGCGACGAGCGTTCCGTCCTGTCGGGCTCCGGTCCGGATCCGGACGACCGCCGGGTGGCGCACCGCGGTCAGGAACACCTCCTCCCGGGTCAGGGCGAGCGCGACCGGCCGCTGCGCCTTCCGGGAGAGCGCCGCGACCAGCGGCTCGAGCTTCGGGTAGGTCTTCGCGCCGTAGCCTCCCCCGACGTAGGGCACCACCACCCGGACACCGCTCTCCGGCAGCCCGAAGATCTCGGCCAGCTGCGTCCGGATCACGGAGGGGTTCTGCGTCGAGGTCTGGACCACGAGTCGCCCGTCCGGCTCCCACCACGCAATCGACGCGTGCGGCTCCATGTGGCCGTGCTGGATCATCGGCACCGTGTAGACGTCCTCGAAGACCGCGGCCGCGGCGGCGAAGCCGGCCTCGACGTCGCCCTGTTCCACGTGGTAGACGCTGCACACGTTGCTGTCGGGCACGAAATGCACCGCTGCCAAGTCGATGAATGCCACGTCCGGCGTGCGGCGCGCCGCGTGGATCACGGGCGCCGACGGAGAGATCGCCTCGAGGGGATCGTTCACGGCCGGGAGCGGCTCGTACTCGACGTCGATCAGGTCGAGCGCCTCTTCCGCGATGTCCCGCTCCTCCGCGGCCACGGCCGCGACGACGTCCCCCACGTACCGGACGACGTCGATCGCGACGATGGGCTGGTCGCGGACCACCGGGCCGTAGTACGGGTCCATCCCCGCCAGGTCGTCCCGGGTCAGCGTCACGACTCCGAGCTCTCGCTCGGCCCGGCTGGCGTCGATGCGCACGAGCCGCGCGTGCGGGAGCGAACTCCGCAGCACCTTGGCGTGCAGCGTTCCCGGCAGCACCAGGTCGGCCGTGTACTGCGCGGCGCCCGTGACCTTCGCCGGGCCGTCCACGCGCGGCGCGTCGATTCCGATGACCGTCACGCCACACTCCTCCTCGCCAGGCTCGCGGCGAGCGCGCGCTCGGCCAGAACCGCCGCGACGCGACGCTTGTAGGCCGCAGAGCCGCGGATGTCGTCGATCGGATCGAGGGCGGCGGCGACCGCCGCGGCCATCTCCCCGAAGACCTCGGGACCGGGCCGGCTGCCGCGGACGAGCTCTTCCGCGGCGGTCACGCGGACCGGCGTCGCCGCCACTGCCCCAACCACGAGCCTGGCGTCGACGCAGCTGTCGCCCTCCACGCGCAGGCGGGCCGTCACGCCGGCGCATGGGCGATCCTCGCTCGAGCGTGTCGTGAACTTCAGGTAGGCCTCCGTCCAACCCGGCTCCGCCGGCGGAAGGCGGACGGCCGAGATCAGCTCGCCGGATTCGAGCGCGTTCTCGTAGCCCCCGAGAAGGAAGTCGGCGAGCTCCATCTCGCGTTCGCCGGCGACCCCCGCGATCACCACGCGCGCGTCGAGAGCGACGAGCGCCCCAGGCGGGTCGGACTGGTAGTCGCCGTGGGCCAGATTGCCTCCGACGGTGGCCATGTTCCGGATCCGCACGTTGGCGACCGTGTGACACGCCTCGGCGAAGGCCGGGTAGCGCCGTCGGACCAGTTCGCTCCGTTCGATCTCGCCGATCGTCGTGAGCGCCCCGATCCGCAGCCAGCCGTCCTCGAGGACGACCGAAGCGGCGCCGTCGATCTTGCGCAGGTTCACGAGCGTCGTCGGGACGAAGACGCCGTGCTTGATCAGGATGAGCAGCGCAGTCCCGCCGCTGATCGCCTTCGCGGTCGGATCGTCGGCCAGGCAGGCGCACGCCTCGGCGACCGTCCGGGGCTCGACGAGTTCGAAACGCCGCATCGTCAGGCCTCCTCGCGGCTGGCCGGCGCGAGGCTGGTGTTGGCACGCCGCGCGAACTCGGCCTCGACCTCGCGCGTCTTGCGCTGGATGACAGCGAACCCCAGGCTCCCGAGACGCCCGAAGACGCTCAGGTCGTGGCGGTAGCTCAGGTTGGTGGCCTTGTCGCCGGCGCTCGAGAGCGTCACGAC
This sequence comes from Chloroflexota bacterium, assembly GCA_021789355.1. The sequence continues at coordinate 10,087 of JAJYJR010000064.1, forward strand.
CGAGTCGATCCGGACGTTGCTCCTGAGGCGACGGTCCTCGCCCGTGCCGTGGAGCCGAAGCCGGCTGGGCGGATCGGTCTCGAGGACGTCGAGGCGGACGTCGAACGAGGCCTTCAGGAATCCGACGCTCTGTTCGAGGTGCGCCCGGTACGTCCCGTCGTCGAGTTGCTCGGCCCGCGTGCAACCCGGGACCCAGCTGGCCAGCGTCGGAATGTCCCAGATGGCCTCCCAGACCCGGGCCTGCGGCGCATCGATGGTGAAGCTGCCCTCGATGATCATCCCGGAGCCGCGCCTCCGCCTCGTCCGGCCGCCCGACATCCCGGGCCTCCAGCATCCAATTGTACACTACTGCATAGCACATGGGCTGGGGTTCACCTCCTTCCGGTGCGGCGCACCCGCGGCGCACCCGCGGCCGGGCGGCCCGACGAGCGCAGTCGGACGACGTGGCGGCCGACGGAGGGAGCCCGGGGACCGTGAAGGTCGCCGGAGGTCAGTTGGCGGTCGGGCGCGGCTCCGGCCAGGCGACGGCCTTGTCGTCGACGCCGATGATCCCGTCGATCTGCTCGATCAGGACCCGGATCGTCGGGACGAGCGCCGCATGGGCGACCGTGCCGGAGAGCACGACGATCCCGTTTCGGACCCCGACGACCTGGAGGCCATCCACGGCGCGGACCGTGGCGCGCACGATGTCGTCGAGTTCCGCGTCGCTCCGCGCGTACGCGCGCACGATGTCCGCCCGAGTCACGATCCCGACCAGCCGACCGTTCTCGAGCACGGGCAGACGGTTGATGCTCGAGCCTGCCATCAGCGCGGCCGCTTCCCGCAGCGGTCGGTCGGCGGAGATCGTGACGGCCGGCGCCGTCATCGCCTCGCCGGCCGTGGTCGCATGGACGTGAGACTCCGGCCGCGGGGAGTCCCTGAGATCGCCCACGAGCCGACGCAGGGAAGATCGGCGCGCCGGACGCTCGCCCGCCTCCTTCGCGACGAAGTCGGCTTCCGAGACGACCCCCAGGAGTTCCCGCGCGGTGCTGACGACCGGGACGCCGCTGATGCGATGCTCGACGAGCAGCCGCGCGACCTGCTTGAGGGGTGTGCTCGGCAGCACGGTGAGCACATCGGTTGTCATCGCGTCGCGAACGTACATCGCAGCACCTCCGGAAGCGGAGCGGCCCCGGATCGCGCCGGCGGCAGTCAGCTGAGTACGCTCTCCGCGTATTCGCGCAACTGGAGGCGCACGAGGTACTCCCGGGCGGCGGCGAGATGGGAACGCGAGGCCGCCTCTGCGGCGTCCGGGTCGCTTCGCTCGAGCGCGTCGATGATGGCGCGGTGCTCAGCGAGCACATCCTCGACCCGCTCGGGGCTCGCGAACGGAAGGGTCGAGTAACGCAGGACGTAGTCCCGGAGGTCCCGTGCGATCCGTTCGAGGGCGTCGATCCCCGCCGCTTCGTAGATGACATCGTGGAACCGGGTATTCGCCGCCATAACCTGCTGTCGACGGCCGTTCTGGACTCCCTCGCTCATCGAATCGATGATGACGCGCAGGCGACCCAACTCCGAGGACGTGATACGGCGCGCAGCGAGCCGCGCGGCGAGGCCGTCGAGGACCTCGCGGATCACGAACATGTCCTCGATCTCCGAGGCCTTTGGCCGCGGCACGACCATTCCGCGCCCCGGGTCGGCGACGAGGAGATTCTCGGCCTCGAGGCGCTTCAATGCTTCACGGACCGGCGTCCGGCTCACGCCGTAGCGTGCCGCCACGGCAAGCTCGACCACCCGGGTATCGGGTTCGAGCGTACCGGAGAGGATCTCCTCCTTCAGGGCTCGATACACGTGCTCGCTGCTGGGGAGGCCATCGGGACGCTCGGTAGTCTTGGTGGGCACTGGACTTCCTGTCACTTGTCCTTGGGCCGATGCCTGTTCTCAGATCGGCACCACAGTATAACGCCGTATGCAATTGCACTGTACAGCCGGCGACGAGGGCTGGCGGCACCTGCCGAGTCCGTCGGCGCAGGGCACGGGGCCAAGCCCGCGGTCGCTCATGCCGATTCGGCTGCTTCCGCCCGTCCGCCCGCCGGGAACCCCGGAGAGGGCGCGTGGCCGGCCCATGCCTTGGCGACGGCAGCAGGCGGCTCGTAGCGGGCGACGCGGCTGATGAGCCGCCGGATCCGCAGCCCCTCCAGCGGACCGAGGACGTAGCCCGGCATCCGGGTGAGCCATACGGCGCTGCCCAGGCTCACGGCGTCCGCGCCGGCCCAGAGGTACTCCCGGCAGTCGTCGAATGTCCGGATCCCGCCGGTGGCGATGATCGGCAGGCGGACACCGGCGTCGCGAAGCTCGGCCACCACGCGCAGGCCAATCGGCTTGATCGCCCGTCCCGAGAGGCTCCCGAACCGGTTCTTCATCCACGGCTCGCCCGTCGCCGGGTCGAGACGCAGCGCCTTGACCGCATTCGTTGCCGTGATCGCCGCGACTCCGTGTCGCTCGGCGAGGCGCGCCTGGGCGATGTAGTCCTCGTCGGGCGAGACCTTGAGGATCACCGGGTGCCGGCTGAGGGGCACGGCCTCCCGCAGAATCCCCTCGAGGATCGTCTCGAAGGGGAAGTTCACGTTGTGGCACGATACGTTCAGCTCGACGGCCGCGATCTGCCCGGGTCGCGCCCGTTCGTTGACGACCTCGATCAGCCGGACGACATCCTCCAGCGAGAAGCCGCCGAGCGAGACGATCCGGTTCAGGTGGTGCGTCCGGGGGAAGTACTCCTCGAAATATGCCTCGATCCCGATGTTGCACCAGCCGAACGCGTTGAGCCAGCCGCCGTCGACCGGCCGGAGGGCCCGTCCGTAGAGCCGAAGCATCGTGGGCAGCTCTGTCAGGCTCCAGTCCTCCCGGAGGGTGAAGTGCCCCTCCCGAGGTTCGACCGTGAGAGTCCGCGTCGTCACCGCCCCGAACCGCTCGAGCGGCACCCACTGCGCGATCGGGCTCATGCCGTAGAGGATCAACCGGCGCCTGGACGCGCCGTATCCGAGCAGGCTCGCCGAGGTCAGCAGGCGGTTCCGAAGGCGGATCCCGTTGAGGTCGACCGTGCCACTCATCACTGCCTCGCCGACGCGCGCAGGGCCGCACGCTGCTCGCGCCACCGGGCGAGGACGCGCTCCTCGTCCGGGAGGTCGAACGTCATGCCGCTTGTCAGGCGGGCATAGGAGACCTCGTCGCGCCGGACCTCGAGGACGCGCGCGTCGAAGACGGCGACCGCGTGATCGCCGACGCGAACGTCGGACGCGCGATCGGTCGAGACGCGCACCGCGAAGGCTGCGCCGTCCCACACGAAGACGAGGGTGGCCCGTCCTGACCGCGTCAGGTTCGCCGTCGAGTGCGTGCCGGTCCAGAGAGCCAGGCGGAGTCGCTGGGGGCCCGTCGCGAGCACCTCCCCCGCGCTGAGGAGACACGAGCGCGGCCACCCGTCGTCGTCCGCGGTCAGGACCTGGATGACCAGGCCGACGCCGTCCTCGAGCTGCTCTCCGGCGAGCAGCCCAATAAGGTCGGCGGGCAGGTCAGTGCCGGATGCGGTCATCGAAAAAGCGGTCGAATGCAGCGGCGCACATCCGCCCGATCCTACCCCACCGGGGGTCGCCCCGTGAGCACCTCGCCGGCTGGATCGGCGGGCCGGCTGAGGACGGCTCCGTCCGGCCGCGCGGAGCCCGGCCGGCGGCGGCGGTCCAGCGTCGATTCGCGGGCGGCGGTTCGCGGTGGCGGGCATCGTCGCGGCCCCGCCCGGACCTGCGCAGCCCCGTCCGGACCCGCCCGGACCTGCCCGGACGAGGAGCGGAGGCCGGCGACCGCTCCCGGTTGTGGGCGCCAGGACGGGGCACCGTCTCGTCGTGGGGAACGTTACCTGCCCGGTGGCTAGCCACCAGATATTGCATACTGGAATATGCGAACGCACACGGCCAATCGATGGTCACCCCGACACAAGCCGCAGACAGGCGACCGATTCCGGATCGTGCTGTCTAGGGTCATGAGGAGAGCGTTCATGGACGTACTGCTCAGCAAGCAGAAGGCCCCGCTCGTGGTCGTTCTCGCGATCGCGATCGTTGCGGGCGGGTGCTCATCCGGTAGTTCGCCATCGGCCAGCGCCGCGCCCTCGGTGGCCGCGTCGATCGACCCGACCGCGTCCTATCCGTCGAAGTCGGGCAGCCTGCCGAGCGTCACGTTCGCGCAGTCGGTGCCCCAGCTGTCCTTCGCGCCGTTCGAGATCGCCCAGAACATGAACTTCTTCGGGTACGAGGGCGTGAAGCTGCAGTTCATCCAGCTCCAGAGTGGGGCCACGTCGCTCCAGGCGATGGAGAGCGGCAGCATCGACCTGGTCGACTCCGCATCGACGGAGGTGGCGACGGCTGCTGCCAAGGGCCTCGACTTCGAGGCGATCGAGAACACGATCATGATGACCCTGCAGTTCTGCGTGTCGAAGGACTGGGCGCAGCAGCACAAAGTGACGGCCAGCTCCACGATCCAGCAGAAGATGGCGGCCATGAAGGGCGCGACGATCGGCATCACCGGCCCCGGCGCCGTCTCCGACACCGCGACCCGCTATCTCCTCAAGAAGTACGGCAACCTGAACCCCGACACGGATACCAGGATCATCCAGGTGGGCGGTGCCGCCGCGATCCCCGGCGCGCTCGACGCCGGGCAGATCCAGGGCTTCCTGCTCTCCCCGCCTGCCTGCGGCCAGACCAAGAACGGAATGGTCCTGGTGGATCCCTCGCAGCTGCCAGAGTTCCAGAACTACACGCACGAGGTGGTCTACGGCTCGAAGAAGTGGCTGACCGCCAACAAGGACCTGGCCACAAAGGTCGCGACCGCCGTCGCGATGGGCAACAACTTCATCCTGAAGTACCCGGCCGCGGCCCTGGCTCTGCTCGAGAAGGACTTCCCGAAGGTCGCCCCGAGCGTCGTCGAGACCTCCTTCAATGACACGATCAAGCCGCAGATCAAGCCCGACGGCAAGTTCGACGCCTCCATGTGGCAGAACACGATGCAGGTGTTCGCCGACATGGGAATCGTGAAGCAGGCCCTCGACACGAGCGAGGGCGGGGTCTGGACCAACGCGTACATCGGGGACGCCAGCGTCCGCTGAGCGTGCTCGTCAGCGTGGCCGGCGCCGAGGCCCTGCCGCAGCGCGGGGCCCCGGTCGTCCCCGTCCGGCCGCCGTCGCGCGTCGGAGCGGCGGGCCCGCTCCCGAGGTGGCCGGTCGCCCTTGAGACTCTCGGACGGCGCCCGTGCTAGGCTCCCGGGACCTTCCGCCCGCTCTGCGTCCGGAGACCATGGCCATCGCGGCTGACCCGGAGACGGTGATCGAGTACGACGGGGTCACCAAGCGCTTCCGCAGCGGCAGCGCGCTCGTGACCGCGCTCGAGGATGTCTCGCTGTCGGTCCGACGCC
>JAJYJR010000804.1 GCA_021789355.1 Chloroflexota bacterium
TCGCGCGCGCGATCCACTTCAACTCCGCGCGCGCCGAGGAGCCGTTCATCGCCGTCAACTGCACCGCGCTCACCGAGACCCTGCTCGAGTCGGAGCTGTTCGGCCACGTGCGCGGCGCGTTCACCGGGGCGGTGGCCAGCCGCAAGGGCTGCTTCGAGCTGGCGGGCTCCGGCACCATCTTCCTCGACGAGGTCGGGGATACCAGTCTCGCACTCCAGGCCAAGCTGCTGCGCGTGCTGGAGAACCGGGAGTTCTACCCGGTCGGTGGCGAGCGGACGCTCACGACGGAGGCGCGGGTCATCGCCGCCACCCACCGCCCGTTGGAGGCACTGATCAAGGAGGGGCGGTTCCGCGAGGACCTCTACTTCCGCCTCAAGGTGGTGGAGGTCGTGGTGCCGCCGCTGCGCGAGCGCCGCGGCGACATCCCGATCCTCGTCGAGCACCTGCTGGCCCGGATCGGCCGCGAGCTGCACCAGGAGCTGCGGGCCGTGAGCGACGACGCGCTGCGCCTGCTGACCGCCTATCGCTGGCCCGGCAACGTGCGCGAACTGGAGAACGCGCTCACGCGCGCCGCGGTCCTGGCGCGCGGACCGGTCGTGGGGGTTGAGCACCTCGCGCTGGGCCCGGCAGCGCCGGCCGGCGAGGCCGCTCCCGCCGGACCCCCGGCCGACACCCTCGGCTCGGCGGAGCGGGCGCAGGTGCTCGCGGTGCTCGAGCGGACCGGCGGCAACAAGCGGCAGGCGGCGCGGATCCTCGGCATCTCCCGGCCGCGCCTCGACCGCCTCATCACCAAGCACGGCCTCGCGGCATCGGATCGTGACTGACGCGGCCACGGGATGTGCCCGGCGGGCCGCGCCAGCCGGCTGCCACCTGAACCCCAAGTGCGCGCGCCGTCAACACATGGCGCTCACGGGGCGCGCGGCATGCCGGGTGCCAGGTACTGATGGCGAACGCGGTCCCCGACCGGGGATCGTCACGCCTTCAGGGATGGAGCCATGAGACTCGCAGCCAGCCTCTTCGTCGTCGCCGCACTTGCCACCGCCGGACGCGCCAGTGCCCAGCGCGCGCCCGATCGGTCGGCACCATTGGGTGCATCAGGAGGCCAGCCGAAGTACGTCGGTCTGTTCCACTCCGACAGTATGGAGTTCTGGGCGCCGGACCTCTCGCCAGACGGGCGGTGGATCGTATGCTCCGGCCCAGCGGACAGCCACGGCTCGAGCAACCTCTGGATCCTGCCGACGGCCGGCGGGATGCCCATCCGCCTCACCTCGGGCCCTCATCAGGACATGTGGCCGCGCTGGTTCCCCAGCGGCGACCGCGTGGCCTTCTTCTCCAACCGCCCCGTGAGCACGACGGGAGAGCTCTTCGTCATGTCCATCGGGGTGGATCCCCGCACGGGGCGACCGAAGGGCCCGCCACAACAGGTGACGCTCGATCCGGCGCAGCTGGGATTGGCCATCTCGCCGGACGGCAACTGGATCGCGTACCGGGCCCCCGCCGAGGATTCGGTCATTCGGATCAAGGTGCTCCCGGCCACCGGCGGGACGGCTCGGACCGTTGCCTCGTTCCCGGAGACGCCGGGGGCGTGGCCGTTCGTCGAATGGTCGGCCGACGGGCGATGGATCTCTTATGCGACCTGGAACGCGGCGCGCTCGATGGAGCACGTGCGGAGAGTCTCCGTCTCGGGCGGCGCGCTCCAGACCATCGCGATCGTCGGCCCGGGCGTTGGGGTTCACGACGTTGACCCGACGGGAAAGCTTCTCCTTCTCACGGTGCCGTTTCTGCACCGGTTGCGGATCGTGACGGCCGAGGGGCGAACGGTCGCCGACTTCAGCACGCAGGGCCTCGTGGGCTGGGTGTGGCGTTTCACGTCGGATGGCCGCGGGCTGATCGCGCAGCGCGCGAACGACCTCTCGGTCACCCGCGTCGTGCCTCTGGCTGGCGGCCCGGTGCGCCTCGTCGGGGACACCACGGCGGACTACACGGACGTGTTCGGATGGAGCCCGGACGGGTCGCGCGTCTTCACCCTCACCTCTCCTGACGCCGCGCACGGTGTGGCGCCCGTGGTCGTCGAAGCGCCGGTCAACGGCGGGCCCTCTCGCCATTGGATGCTTCCAGCCGGCGCATCCCACGTCACGGTGGCCAGAGACGGGCGCCACTTCTGGTACTACCTGCCGTCCGCCGACGGCACGGCCTATCGGCTCATGGCCGGGACTCTGGGAAGGAGCGAGGCATCCCCAGCGTCTCCCTGGATCGTCGCTTCGCCGGCGACAGCGACGTGGCCGGCCCCGCCGGGGGGCGATGCCGACCCCGACTCGCTGCCGTTCCTTCAGCGGCGAGGAGGCGCCGTGGAAGTAGGCGTGGCCGCGGTGGACGGACAGTCCCGCCTGTTGTGGACCTTCCGCAATGGCCCGCCTGAGGGCGGGATCGGCGTCCACGGGACGCGGATCGCCTATGTCGAGCACCACAGCGACTCGACCACGCTTTTCGTCGCGCAGGGTGCGGCCGCCAAGCCCCACGCGGTCCTCACGCTGCCCGGCCGTATCGTCAGTCCGATCTGGTCCCACGACGGGACGCGGATCGCCGCCGACTACTACCCATCGGATACCGCCCTGTACCGGGTACTGGTTGTCGCGGTACGCCCGGACGGCTCCGCAGCCTCTTCGCCGCAGATCGTGACGGTCGCCAAGGGGTGGGATCAGAGTCTCTACTGGCTGCCGGACGACGGCGGCGTGACGGTGGGCCTGGACCCGGCGGGGGAGGGCATCGCCACCGTGTGGCTGGTCCCGCTTCAGGACGGCACGCAGCCCGCGCCAATCACGCCCGCCGACGGGTCGAGGTTCTGGGACTACCAGCTCTCTCCCGACGGCCGGCACGTCGCCTACACACTGGACATCCCGCGCGGCAGCTCGATCTGGAAGCTGGACCTGGGAGATCTCCTGAAGGGCAGCCGCCCGTCGCCGAGGTAGGCACCGTTCTACGGGCGGCGGCGCCGACGGGGCGGCACGCGGCACTCTCGCGCCGCCCCGTCGGGCTGGTTACAGCGTCCGGCGCGTTGGCGGCCAGCTCACCCCAGCGCCAACGGCCAGGGCCAGCCCGTGTTGGCGATGATG